>JAWXSU010000063.1:0-8966 GCA_044434245.1 Rikenellaceae bacterium
CGCATGGTCTCCTCCCACTTTATGCTATCGAGGTGCTCATTCACATTCTCCTTGATGCGCTTATCTCGGAATGCGATTTTGAGCAGCGCGCGAAAAGTCGAAAAGTAACCAGCCGCTGAGTTCTGCGCCATTGTCTTTTTGCCCTGCCTGAGTTGTGGTGCGTTCAAAAGGTACTCTCCAAACTTTCTGCACAGATCGACCGTGACCTCCCCAAAGGTACATTTGTCACCGACAAAATTATAGAAATGGCTGTAGACAAACCTCCATTTAGTGTTCTTTTTTCCGAGCATCCCCTCGAAGTAGGCAAGGAAATCCCCCTTCATCTTATGCTTATCGAAAAATCCAAACTCCTCATTAATAATCGAAGTTTGTCGCATACAACGCACCGCCTCTGCCTTGTCGAGCATCTCACGGTTGAAATTCAGCCCCATCTGATTCTTGGGGTTCTTATATATGTATATGCCGAGCGACTCCCTGCGGCTCATCTTCATCGTGTCGGGGATTCTAATCGCTGGGTAGAAGTCGAGGTAGAGCGATATTTTATCATCTTTGACAGCTCTGCGGCGTAGTGTTACTTTTGATGTTGCCATTGCAAAATTATAGTTTTTTCAAAGAGTTGGTCTAATTCGGATTTCGAGATTTTTATATATCGACCCACCTTTATCTTGGTGATATTGTTGCGCCTGATATGGTGAGATAGGGAGTCCACCGTGAGATTAAACCTCTCCATCGCCTCCTTCATCGTGTAGTACTCTGGCTCTGGTGGCACAACTTCACCCCTCGCAATGTCGAAGTCTCGCTTGGAGTAGAATGTTTTGTTGCCCTCCTTTCTCTTCGGGATGCCTTTGAGCTTTACATATTCATAGATACTTTGAAGTGTCAAGCCGTATTTTTGTTGTATCTCGGTGGCGGTGTACCACTCCGTAATTTCGGGGTTTGCTGCTCGCTTTGCAAAGTAGTTGTCTACGTGCCGTTTGCTAACGTGAGTCTTGCCCTGCTTTAACACCTTTGGGATTTTGTTATCTTTGATGAGTCTGTGCGCCCAGCTCGCGCCAACGGCATATACCATCTCCAACTCCTTTAGCGTGTAGAAGTCGGTAATCACCGCATTTGCCTGACGAGGTCTCGCACGATAGTCGGTTGCATTGTCGAACGCTTGGTCGATGTCGGCACGCCTTATGAGGGTTTTGCCGCTAAACTGCACAGACTTCAATTCGCCACTTGCGAGGTAGCGATATATGGTCGCACGGCTCACCCCCAACACTTTTGCCGCTTGGGTAGGTGTTAGGTATGGCATCTCGTCCAGATTGCCATACTCTCGTTTAGCCTGCGCTGCTATCGTCTCTGCCTCCACTGCCAACTGCTCCTCTCCTCGCTTCTTGGCTTTGTAAGCTCTCGAAGAGCAGGTGTGCGAACAATATTGCGTGGTGGCTTTTTGGGCGATAAAACCTCGACCACACCATTCGCAAATCTTCTGGTATTGTCTTGTGCTACTCATTTGTTAATCCTCCTTTTCTGTCTCAGGGCGTCTCACTACGTCTCACAGCGTCTCAACTATGCACGACATAGGTGCTTAAAATTTACAATATGCCTTTAAATACGCTCTGCGCTACATTTACGGTACAAATATATGCCAAATATTGATAAAATACAAATGTTAGTGATAAATGGGCAAAAAGATAAGCCTCTCGGAGTGAGAGGCTTTGATAGATATTGATAGCTTGCAACTACCTGAAAATCAATAGATTATTTACCAATGCAAAAATTAGAAAAAACATTCCCAAGCACTTCATCTGATGTTATTTCGCCGGTTATTGAGCCGATGTGGTGCAGGACTTGGCGGATATCTTCGCATAGTAGATCTGTGGGGGTACTATCCTCTAGTGCAGTTCGGGCGGCGGAGAGGGCGATGTTTGCATTGTGGAGGTGGTCGTAGTGGCGTGCGGATGATACTACGGGGTCTCCGGCGTAGAGCGACTCTGTGTCTAGGGTGGCGTAGAGGTGATCCGTGAGCTCTGTTATTCCAATATTCTCCTTAGCGGAGATATTTATTATGTTATAATTTATGCCGCTGTCATTGCTACTATGTTGTTCCTCCAAGGATTGTGGTCTCTCGTGTTGAGGGGTGCACTCGCAACACTCTTCACCGATGAGATCGACTTTGTTGCGTACGATGATAAGTTTTTGATCGTCGTTGACTCTTAATTTTGTGAACTCACCTTTGGTTGCATCAACAAGTTGTATGATGATTTGTGCTCGTTCGATTGCTTGGTAGCTTCTCTCGATCCCCATCTGTTCCAGCTTGTCGGTAGTGTCGTGGATTCCTGCAGTGTCGATAAATCGGAATGTGATACCTTGGATTATGATGCTCTCTTCGATAATGTCTCGTGTTGTACCTGCGATCTCCGATACCATCGCTCTGTCGTCGTTGAGGAGGCGATTGAGAAGTGTGCTCTTTCCAGCATTGGGTTCTCCGATGATCGCCACTGCGACTCCATTTTTTATCGCATTACCCACAGCAAACGACCTTTCAAGTCGTGTGATTTCGGAACTTATCCTCTCCATAACCTCACGAAGTTTGCTTCGATCTGCAAACTCAACATCCTCCTCCGAGAAATCCAACTCCAACTCAAGTAGCGTGACAAGATTTAGTAAACTTTCACGCAGCGCACTAAGCTGTGATGAGTACCCTCCACGCATCTGTGTCGATGCCATGCGATGTGCCGCTTGAGACGATGCCGCAATAAGATCTGCCACAGCTTCCGACTGTGATAGATCCATGCGACCTGCCAAGTAGGCACGGATTGTGAACTCTCCCCCCTCCGCAAGGCGTGCGCCATGCGCTAGAGAGAGAGAGATGACTTGTTGTGTGATATATTGTGAGCCGTGACATGAGATCTCGACTCCATCTTCACCCGTGTAGGAGTGTGGTGCACGAAATAGAGAGACCAATACATCGTCGACAACCTCCCCCGTGTTGTCGATGATCTCCCCGTAGTGAATCGTGTGACCCTTACCTTTGCTGAGAGGTTGCCCCTTTGCCCCTCTAAAAAAACGGTCGGTGAGTTCGATGCAACCCTCTCCGCTAAGGCGTATGATGGCTATTGCTCCTCCGCTCATGGTGGCGGGGGCTACTATGATATCGTGATTTTTGGACATATTATTTTGCTATCCAGATATTGAATCCGCTATTGAATGAGTCTCCAGAGGCTAACTTTTGCATCCAATCTTTATCGGAAAATTCTCCTTGGTAGGCGACCTTGTCGCAGCGACCGAACCATGGTTCGATGCATACGAAGGGTGCGTAGCTATCCTTGCAGCTTGACCATACCCCCACAACTGGAGTTTGGAACGAGACACGCACATATGGATTCTTATCTTTGTCGAGAAGAGCGATATCGCTCGATTGGTCATTTTCGATAATGAGAGCTCCGTCGTCGAAAATATTTTTGTCGATGGTGATGAGTTTGTCGTTGAGTGGTAGCACCTTTTGGGTGTCAACGAGTAAACCTACGTTGTTTATCATGCCCGAAATGATCTCGCCACTACCATTTTTATCGTCGAACTCAAGGTATCCTTGCACCTCTGCCGAGGAGTCGAACTCTATGTAGTTAAAGCCGGGGTGTGCTCCGAGCTGGAAATAGATATCCTCGTGGCTAGGGTTGGTGATGCGGTATGAAACCTCGATATTGTTGTCGGTGAGTTTATATCCAATCTCCAACGAGAAGTCGTAGGGGTATTTTTCACGTGTAGAGTCGTCGCTTTGCTGGCGGTATATTATCTCATCTGCGAGGTGCGATATCACCTCAAATTCTGATGCTCTAGCAAATCCATGTTGAGTCATCGTGTACTCTTTCCCCCCTTGGAGCATTGTATTTTGGCATAATGCTCCTACGATTGGGAATAGTACAGGAGATCTCGATTTCCAATATTTAGGCTCACCCTGCCACAAGCACTCTCTACCGTTTGCTAGGTTTACCACACTGAATAGCTCTGCTCCGAGGGAGTTGATCTCGACCTTTAGAACTCCATTGTTGATTGTTGAAATTGACATATTATCTATTTTTTGCTGCGTTAATAAATGATGCTACGATGTTGCGTGACTCCTTCGAAGAGAGAAAGCTAAATTCGGGATGCCACTGTACCGCCATAACAAAACTTTTCGATGGCATCCATACCGCTTCGATTATTCCATCCTCCGCTACTGCCATCGCTTCGAGTGTTGGGGCGAGGGTTTTGATTGCTTGGTGGTGGTAACTATTGACTCCCATCTGCTGAAGCTCTGTTATTTTGTGGAGTGGAGTATTCTCTATGACCTTTACCTTGTGCCACACTTGGTCGTAGGGTGGGGTCATTTGGTGGTTTATCTCTGGTTTTATACCTATATATATATGTTCGCTCACAAGATCTTGGTAGAGTGTACCTCCGCAGAGTGCATTGATGATTTGTATGCCACGGCATATACCCAGTACCGGAAGATCCCTCTCTATTGCGTAGTTGAATACCTCACGCTCTAGGTTATCTCGATCTATGTTGGGCGTGCCGCACTCTTTTGTCTGCTCAGATCCATACATTGAGGGCGAGATGTCGTGTCCTCCCGTTAGTAAGAAACCATCGCACATATCGCACACTTGAGCAATATCCCCCTTAGATGCAACGAGGGGGAGGATTATTGCTACTCCTCCCGACTCCCTGATTGCATCCATATATCCGGGTAGCATCCAAATGCTACTTTTGTCATCATCCCAAAGGGGTGTGACGCCGATAATAGGTTTTCTCATACTTTTTTATGGCGTTTATCAACCTCCACACTTTGAGTAGCCACATGACATGCATGTTAAGCAACCATCTTGATACGCTAAATTCTCTTGACCACAAGATGGACATGCGCCTTTGCACTTCGTGCCATCTGTTATATATTGCTTTAGGGCTCTCTCGACTCCTGCCTTCCATGTGTTGATACTCTCTGAATTGAGGTGCATACCTCCAATAAGTGTCACCACATGCTCAATCGGCATACCTTGGCGCAACACTCCCGATATCAATTTTGCATAGTTCCAGAACTCTTCAGAGAAAAGACGTGATATTCCACCAATAGTATTAGTGTATCCATATCTGTCAACATATTGGAAGTCGTAACGTTTCGTTCCATCGGCCTCTCGTACCTTGATGATGAATCCCTTTTTGATCTTTGGCGGAATATACATTGCATCCTCCTCGATCTTACCTGTGAATACTTCATACGGACGATCCTTCTGTAGACCGACAAATGCTATCCAGTGGTCATTTCCATTCTTGAATCTCACGATATCTGCCGGAATCGAGTGTGGACGTTTCGTTGCTATTGGAGCATTTCCCTTCTGTTTGCTGCTCTTTTCGATTAGAACTCCCTCGCGGCAACCATCTCTATATACAGTAACACCCTTGCAGCCATACTCCCACGCCGTGCGATAAACATCTGCCACAAGTGACTCACTAACATCATTTGGAAGGTTCACCGTAACCGATATTGAGTGGTCAACCCACTTTTGGATTGCCCCCTGCATCTTAACCTTCGCTACCCAGTCGATATCGTTGGCTGTAGCTCCATAGTATGGAGATTGTGCAACCAATGCATCGAGAGCCTCATCCGAAATTGTCTCCAACTCCTTTGCGTCGTGATCATGTGCCTCTGCCCATCTCACGAAGTTGTGGTGGTATACGTTATACTCCTCGAATTTTTCGCCAGTTTCATCCACAAAAGTTGCAACTTTACCCTTGTCTGAAGGGTTTATTTTGCGACGTCGTTTATACACAGGTCGGAATACTGGCTCGATGCCCGATGTTGTCTGTGACATTAGCGACGTTGTACCCGTAGGTGCGATCGTAAGCATTGCGATATTGCGGCGTCCCACCTTTAACATCTTCTCATACAACTCACCATCAGCCTCACGTATGCGACCAATCATCGGGTTGTTAACCTCTCGTTGAGCGTCGTAGATTTCAAAAGCCCCACGCTCCTGTGCCATCTCTACAGATGCTCGGTATGACTCCACAGCGAGTGTTTTTTGTATCTTCACCGCCATCTCGATAGCCTCATCCGAACCATATCTAAGACCCAGCGCAGCCAACATATCCCCTTCGGCTGTGATTCCAAGACCTGTACGGCGACCCTTTTGTGCCATATCACGAATCTTGCACCACAGAGAGTATTCAACATTGCGAATATCTTGATCTTCGGGGTCTGCATTAATCTTATCGATGATTTGTGTCACCTTCTCCAGTTCCAAGTCGATGATGTCATCCATCATCCTCATCGCTTTATGGACGTGACTCTTGAACAGCTCAAAATCAAACGATGCCTCCGCAGAGAATGGATTGTTTACATATCCGAAAAGATTTATCGCCATGAGTCGACATGAATCATAGGGGCATAATGGAATCTCACCACATGGATTTGTCGACACGGTTTTGAATCCAAGATCTGCGTAACAGTCGGGCACACTCTCATTAATTATAGTGTCCCAGAACAAAACTCCGGGTTCGGCAGATTTCCATGCGTTATGGATGATCTTATCCCACAGTTTCTTCGCATCTATATCATTTTCGAACATCGGTGTTGCACTGTCGATGGGGAATTGTTGGTGGTATGGTGCTCCTACCGCCGAAGCCTTCATAAACTCGTCGTCAAGTTTTATCGACACATTAGCTCCCGTCACCTTGCCCATGTCGGTCTTTGCATCAATGAACTTCTCTGCATCAGGGTGCTTTACCGATAACGATAACATTAGTGCGCCTCTACGTCCATCTTGCGCAACCTCACGTGTTGAGTTTGAGTATCTCTCCATAAATGGCACAATACCTGTGCTCGTTAGTGCTGAGTTTAATACAGGACTTCCCATAGGTCGAATGTGTGAAAGGTCATGTCCTACACCTCCACGTCTCTTCATAAGTTGCACCTGCTCTTCGTCGATACGGAATATTCCGCCATACGAGTCAGCAGGGTTCTTGTGACCAATCACAAAGCAGTTCGAGAGTGATGCCACCTGAAATGTGTTACCGACACCTGTCATTGGACCACCTTGAGGAATCACATACTTGAAGTGATCGAGTAGCGAAAATATCTCCTCTTTGGATAGCGGATTGGGGTATTTGCTCTCGATACGAGCGATCTCCGAAGATATGCGATTGTGCATATCCAACGGTGAGGATTCGTAGATGTGCCCAAAAGAGTCCTTAAGTGCATATTTACTCACCCATACGGTGGCAGCCAGATCATCTCCTTGGAAGTACTCCCTCGATGCTTCGATAGCGTCGTTGTAGCTAACTTCCTGAGGTGAAGCTATATTGGTGTCTTTGTTCATAAGTTTTATCTATTTTGTATTTTGAAATTCTCAAATTAAGCATTGAAAGCAAGCCCCTTTCAATCTACAAATTTGGGAAAAAAAAGGTAAATAAAATAATTTTTCATGATAAAAATTATCGATATTTTAGATTATGCGGTTACAGCTATTTCTACTTGCATTTTTAATAAAACAAGGGCAACTACCTCCCCTAAGTAGTTGCCCTTGTTTTGTGACTCTTGTTTATTATTTAGAAATAGTAACCGAGGTTAATCGAAAAAGAACCGGTGGAAGCCTCGTAGTTTCTGTCGCTAAACTCTTTGGCGTATAAATTCGTCAATCCAGCGTCGTAGGCAATACCGATCGAGTAGCGTGTGTATTTGTAATCTGCACCAACACGAATTCCGAAATCCGAGCGGCTGAAAAGTCGAGTGTTGATTGTGCTCTCCTCTCCCTCGAATAGTACCTCCTCTTTTTTGTATGGATCTGTCGAGTCACCACCCTCTTCGAGATCTCCAGCCACAGCGAATGAGTAGAAGACTCCAACAAAAGGAATGATTGTCGACTTTTTCGATATTTTGAAGTTGTAGTTCAAGAGTATTGGTAGCTCTACGGCATAGCTCTTTGCCGTGTTCTCGATCTTGATTCCCTCTATTAAATATGAGTTTCGTGCCCCCTTCATCTCGAACGAAAGTCCACCTTGTACATAGAGAGGTGCCTGCTTTGAGATCAGAAATGCACGGCTAGCACCGACATTGAAACCTGTTTGGCAGTTCGATGTGTAGTCGGAGTTTGTGAAATTAGCGAAATTTACACCAGCTTTTATAGCCCAATAGTTAGAATTTTCTTGTCCGTGTGATCTGAAAATCGACACGGCGCAGATCATGCAAAGTATAAAAAAGTGTTTCATGGTAAAAATTGTTAATGTTTTTTCTCTGCTCCAAGGAGAATTTGTTTCGTAGTTAAGTGGTTTTTCTGCCGAACTTCGGGGTGTTGATCTACAAAAATTCCATTTTTCCACCTGCGGAGTGTTTGTTATGAGCAGCGAGATGCAAAAAGTGAACCATAAAAAATGGGTCATTGGAGTTCACTTTTATACCTATATTATATATATGGGGGCATATCGATGCATAGTGACGCTAATCATTTGAGAATCAATTAGTTTTGGTGTTTTGTTTGTGTTTGGTTTTTAATTTGCTGATTATCAATACGTTGTAGAATAATTTGCATTTTTATGAAAAAAATAGCTGTAAAAGTTTGCAGGTGTCAAAAAAAGCCCTACCTTTGCAACCGCAATACAGCAAAAGAGTTCTTTACAAAATGGTTGATCGGCTGATGAGGTCGTTTGATTCTTTTTGAAAAAGTTTAACTCGAAAAAAAATATTGCAAAAAGTTCTTCAAAAATTTGTAAGTTAAAAAATAATGCTTACCTTTGCAGTCCCGGACAACACGAAACGATCACTTGATTGTTGAGGTTAAAGGGTGAGTCGCAAGACTCAGGCAAGAATAACTTTTTTGAAATCGTTCTTTGAATTACTGGTTATAAAATATATTTTTTGAAAGAAAAATGTAGCATTTATTTGTCAATTCAATTTAAAATGAATTTGAGATAGTCAGGACTCTAACAACACATTTAAAACATTT
>JAWXSU010000064.1:0-8965 GCA_044434245.1 Rikenellaceae bacterium
ACTAAGTAGTGAAAAACAATTATTGCCATATTTTTAATAGCACTCTTGGAGCGATATTTTTCACTATTAAATTTCAGTATAGAACCACTACATTGAGATTTAAAAGTTAAAAATATCGCTCCAAGAGTGCTATTAAAAATATGACAATAATTATTTTGCACTACTTATCTTATCCTATCTACGGATCTAACCAATAGTTCATCCTTGAAGATCGCTTTTGCTGCTAAATAGACAAAAATTATCGAAATCAATGGAAACAGCAACGCTGGTTTAAATCCCTGTGTCGAGATCTCCAAATTAGAGAATACTCTATAGTTTAGAAAAAAATAGACCCCCATCATAACATTTGAACCGATAAGCAACACAATCTCCACTGCACACAGTCTGATTTGTAGCATTCGGTTTTTGAACAAAAAAATATTGATGATTGGCAATATAGCGCACGCAATAAGCAATGCATACATATATATAGTACTCTGCTCGATCTCTCCTGCCATATTTTTTAACCCTACAGCATAAAGATCATAAAATTCCGTCTTTGCTCCAAAGTATGCAAGCGGCATAAATATCGACATCACAACCAGAAGTGATGCCAAAAATAGATAGATTGTTTGAACTCTTTGTATCATTGTTTTATAATGTTTTATCTATTAAATATCTGTTTCTATCCGCAGAGCGACGATTGATAAGTTCTCCTAAGAATCCCGACAAAAACAGCTGCACCCCCATAATTATTGCCGCTATGGAGATATAAAATAGCGGCTGATCTGTCACTGCACGCACAACCTCTCCATTTAGTTGCAGATACAACTTCTTGGCTATCAACCACGTTGTAATTCCTCCGCCTGCCAGAAACATAAGTGTGCCCAAACTACCAAAAAAATACATTGGCGAACGACCAAAATGCGAAAGAAAAGTTACGCTTATTAGATCAAGATACCCTTTGACCATTCGTTCCATTCCAAATTTAGACTCTCCATATTTACGTGCCCGATGCTCAACGACCTTCTCTGCAATATTTTTAAATCCTGCGTTTTTTGCCAATATTGGGATATAACGATGCATCTCTCCAAACACCTCTATTGCCTTCACCACCTTTTTTCTGTATGCTTTTAATCCACAATTAAAATCGTTGAGTTTAATTCCCGACACAAAACGAGCCGTTGCATTAAAAAATTTACTCGGAAGTCGCTTGCCTATAGGGTCATGACGTCGTTGTTTCCACCCCGACACCAAGTCGTAACCATCCTCGATTATCATTCTTCGCATCTCGGGGATTTCATCGGGTGAATCTTGTAGATCTGCATCCATCGTAAAGATCACATCTCCCTCCGCCATCTCAAAACCACAATATAGAGCCGCGGATTTCCCATAGTTCCTCATAAAACTTTTACCTCTAATCACATCTCCATATTTCGCTTTCAACTCTTCGACAACTCCCCACGAACCATCCGAAGAGCCATCGTCGATCATAATAATCTCGTAGCTGAGAGTATTTTGTGATGCAACTCGATCTATCCAACTCACCAACTCCGGTAACGACTCCTCCTCATTGTAGAGTGGCACTACAACCGAAATATCAATTTGCTTGCTCATTATCAAAGTTCTTTTTTATATATCTCTTTACAAACAAAGATACAACGACCCCAACAGCTGTTCCTGCAATGATATACATCGACATTGCCGAAATCAACGTATCAAAAATAGATGGCACCTCTCTCTGAGTACTTTGCAGCGTATTAAACGACTCAGCATACATACTTTTAATCGAGGCATCAACCTCCACTTCATCCATAACTTTGGTAACAGAAGCTACAAGTCGCTCTAGGTATATATCATACCCTCCAACAACAGAATTGATATAGACATACGAAATTGCCGCCACAACAACAGATGCGAAGATCGAAACTATCAATGCATAGTTTACGCTGCGTCCAAATAAGAACCCCTCCTTTTCGTATATCTCCACCGCACGACATCTCACCGCCTGATACAACAACACTCCATACACCACCGCCACAATCACATATTCAAACGTGAGCAGTGCGTAATTTGAGACGCTCCCCGTGAGCATCATTCCATACTCCAGGATTCTCGACGCCCCCATTATGATTCCAATCAATAGACCCCATTTTGCGGCGTCATTCCAAAATTTCATCGTTCCCATAAATCTTATAATAATTCACAATCTCCCTCTCGGAGGATCTCTACACTTCCATCACTAATATCTACAACCGTAGTTGGAGTCACATACCCGACTCCTCCATCGACTATTAAATCTACCCTATCTCCCCACTTTTCATCAATCAACTCCGGATCTGTCAAATACTCCTCTTCGCCATCATCTTTCAGCGAAGTTGTAAGCATCGGAACACCCAGCGACTCCACCATCGCTCTCGATATTGCATTGTCGGGGATACGTGCTCCTATTGTTTTGCGCTTTCCTATAATTCGATCCGGGATGCGTGACGATGCTTTAAGTATAAATGTTATTGCACCAGGGAGGTTACGTTTGAGAATTTTAAACGTTGCGTTGTCGATACGGCAATACTCCGCCATTGTGCTGATGTCATTAAATACTATCGTCAGCTCCTTGACATCTTTACCCGTGAGTTTTTTTAGTTTTTCAACACCTTTTGGTGAATCCACCGCACACCCCATAGCATAGACACTATCCGTTGGATAGATCACTACTCCATCGTTGCGCAACACGTCGCACACTCTACTAAGATCCCTCTGGGAGGTTTGTTCTTTATATAGTTTTATTATCATCTTCTAGTTGGTATTGGGCAAATATACTCAATTTATTTGATTTTTCGCCTATTTAACTCTGCGGAGTATGCTCTACTATTTGCATTGTGTTGACGTAGAGTTTGTGCAAAGTTGTGGTAACCATCAAATTCAGGGCGGGCACAGAAGAATAAATAATTATGCCTTTCATAATTCAGCACAGCATCTATAGCCACAATACTTGCCATTGCGATTGGCGAAGGGGGCAAACCTGCATACATGTATGTGTTGTATGGTGAGTCGTATTTCAGGTGTTTATGAAGTATTCTTTTTAGCTCAAAATCCCCCATTGCATACTTCACCGTTGGATCTGCTTGTAGTTTCATACCTCGTTTCAATCTATTAACATAGACTCCTGCAACTCGTGCCATCTCATCCTCTCGTGCTGTCTCTTCGTAGACTATAGACGCAAGTGTCGACACCTCTAATCTACTTAGATTTAACCCCTTGCGCTTAGTCTCACGCTCATTATTCCAAAACGAGTCATACTCCCTTTTCATTCTTTCGACTAACCTAACGGGAGAGGTTGTCCAATATATTTCGTAAGTGTTGGGGATAAATATAGAGATTAACTCATTCGTTGTTTTGACCCCTATTTTATCTAGTACCTCCTCGGCAGATAACACAGAGACGACCTCCATAGAGTCAGCTTCGATCTGTTCGGCAATACGACCAGCCAACTGTGCAGGAGTTCGTATATTATTGAATGTCAAACGAATTGGTGATTGTAATCCCAGCTTAAGCATCCTCACTATATCTACCACATTCTGCCCCTCGTGGATTTGGTAACGCCCCGGCTTTATGCTCTTTGCCAGATCTAACCGTGTAGCATACATATCGAATGCGACATGGTTTGATATGTGCGGCATAAGCAAACTATCCTTTACCTTATCGTACCCCAAACTCTGTAGATCCTTCGAACTTATATATACTATCTGTGATGTTGTAGTCGCAGCACTAAAAAAAATATGGCATGCAACTGCCACACATACAGCCGCTAATACCGCTAACGTGGCTAATGCTATTAAATATTTCTTCAACTCCTTTGGTTTTTAATATTTTTTTAATACTTTTGTGCTCGGGTAAGTCTTATACGACCAGCTCCTACTAATCCCCCAGGTGAGGAATCAAGCAAGGGCATGTGGTCGAGCGGTGCGATATAAGTAGCTTACCCATTTTTTGTACCTATATGTGAAGTCATACACCATTAAAACTGAAACTTCACACCCACCATACCATTCACTCCATACTCTCTATACCCCATCCATCTATACAAATTCGAGTTTGTAATATTGTTGATGTTCATAAATACAACCATATCATTTTTGAGTGTCACCTCCGCAAAAGCCTTGATATTTAGAGTTATTGGAATCTGCACCGTCTCTTGTGTTGTCGTTGTCGAGACTCTGTAAAGTGTTGTGTAGCTCACCCCCTTAAGATCTGCCGTAGCTCCAAATCTCACACGACGGATTGTATACTCCGCTCCCATATATACATTTGCGTACTCTCTACCCAAAACAGCTGCCACATAGTCCGAAGTTGTGTACTCCGTAGCCGAACCTCCAAATGAGAGTTTCATATCCCCAATAGGGCGATAATCAAAATCACCATTTACAGAGAATGCTTGCAACCTCCCTTGCTCTGCCGTATAGTAATTGCTGTACTCATTTGTTGTGCTATGCTCCACCTCGAATAGACTCCAATAGAGCGCATTAGGTGAGCTTGTGTAGTTTATGTATATGTTGTAGGAGAATTTCCCACTCCCCAATGCACCTCTTATTCCACCACGAAGTATATATTCGATATTATTTCTGCCCATCTCTTCACCCTCCAGTGTGTATGGATTCTCCTCGACGAGAGCTGCATAGTTATAGCGATGGAATTCACCATCAACATCTATGAATGGCTGAAATGAGCGATTATTTGTATTGGTTAATGTAAAACGTGGCGTGACATAATTTTTACAACCTCTTTGCTCATCTAACGATACACCATCGTGGTAATATTTTGCACCTATACCCCAGTCCCAACTACCTGTATTAAAAGTATATACAGTACCTATCAATAGAGTGTTATTCGCATAATCACCACTACCAACAATGTAGTCATATCCAACATCTGAGATGAGTTTACCCCCCCAAAGATTACCTCCGAATTTCACACCTCCACCAATGGATGTGTTGTAATCCCCGGTTCTATTAAACATGTGATTTGCCGAGATGTCCAAATCGAAATTCCACCTTGAAAAATCAATAAAATCATCTCCATATCTACCTCCTATAGCGAGCGTTTGATATACGGGACGAGGTGTCACATTGTTTTGGCTAGCATATCTACTCCATGCATCAACATCGTAGCTAAACTCCCCCTCTAATGCACGCTTATCGAATAGCAACCCTGCGGCAACTCCGACTCTATTTTGGCTATTGAGGGCACTGAGTTTCTCATTGTTGTCATTCTTTAGCTTTGCATATTGACCCTCATGATTCAAATATCCGATAATGTAGTTTGTATTTGGATTCGAATTTGATATGTAAACATCCGCAACAGAGGATGTGGGATAACCTAGACCAGCTTTAACATACGCCTGTTTCGGACGGTTAAACTCCCAATATGTCACCGTTGCAGGTTTGTATAGTGTCGCCGATAATGTCGACTGTATTGAGCTTGGGGTGATCGAATAATCAATCTCTGGATTTATACGCACTGTATCCACCATATCGGGTTCCAGAGAGAGTTTTGTTGCCGTTTCAATCTCCGGAATGTAGCTCTTGGTGACCTCCACCTGTTTGTCAACCTGCGCTTTAGATGATAGGCATGTCACGCTAAATATCACCGTTATAACAAATATTCTTCTATTCATCTTACTTAAGTTTTTCTATTTTTGCTTTCGCCTCTTCGATTATTCCATCATCACTTGTTGCATAGCCATCAACAATACTTTGATATGTCGCACGAGCTTGGAAATTATCTTCATTCGCAACGTATATATCCCCCAATGTTATAAACGCTTTGGCCAACCAATATGCTTGCGTTGTTTGAGACTCTGCAAAGCTGAAAATCATATCCTCAGCCCTCTTGATATCACCACTTCGATGTGCATTATTTATTAAGTAATATGTCGACTCAGCACCTACCGATGTGCGAGGATCTCCACTGAGCTCTCTGTATAGTTTCACCGCCTCTTCCCACTCTCCATTCTCTCTGAGTATGGTTGCTTTAGCATGTTTTGCCTTAAGAGTTGCTTTAGCTCCAGATTTTGGCTGTGATAATATGTCGTTTGCCATCTTTAGGATTTTGTCACGATCTTTCGTTGCGATTATTGACACTGCGTACCCCTCCATCGCAGATGACTTTGCACTATCGCCCTTTGAGACATCATATAACTTTCTATAGGCTATCGCAGATTCATCATATCTCCCCATATCATACGTTAATTTAGATAGCCTCTCCAACACACGTTGCGAATATTGATTATCGCCCATTTTTGATAATCTAGTGAGTACAACCACAGCCTCCTTGTTATCTCCATTTTTAAGATGACAATCACCTAACAAGAATAGAGCATCCGTAAGATAGTACCCTTTGGGATAATCTTTCACGTATGCCGCCATTGCATTTGTAGTTCTCCTAGAATCTTCGCCCGAAAGATATAACCTCTGAGCCGATGCAAACGATAACGAATCCTTAGCCATAACACTTAAGTCACCGTCAACCCCCATTGTTTCCGCATATTTGAAATATCCATCCGCATCACCTTGGCTAATATAAATATCACGAACCCCTTGAAGTGCATCTTTGGATATCGCAGACTGTGGTGCTGCGTCAATCGCTCTATTGTAATAAGTTATAGATGTAGCCTTATCACCAAGGTTTAAGTAGCAAAGACCTAAATCCGACAGTGCTTGAGCATACCTCTCTCCATTAGGATAGTTATCCACATACGATTTTAGAGAATTAACGCCATCTCGATACATCTCTTGACTCATATATGTGCGCCCTAGTTCATACTCAGCGTCGTCTACATACTCACCTTTGTTTGCTGATATTATGTTCTTAAGTCCATCTATTTTCTTACCCACAAAACCTTGAATTCCATCTATCATAGCGAGTTGATAATTAGCGTAGCAACTGCCGTTATATCCGCATTTCGATGCCGTAGTATAACTATCAGTCGCCTTTGAAAACTCTCGCTTTTTATATGATATATCACCCATTCTGTTGTATGCATCACACACGTGTTCGCTATCATGCACTACCGAGTCTACAAATTGCTGGAAATATCTCTGAGCCGACTCCTCGTTACCACTCTGCAACAATGCATAAGCGATGCTATAAAGAGCCATAGTGTATGTGGGATCGCTTTTAGGAGCACGAGAAAGGTAGGTATTGAAGTTTTTTAGAGCGATATCGTAGCTGCCATCAATATAACTAATCTCCCCCTGCCAGAACTTCGACAACGCTACATATTTGGGGCTGATACCCACACGCTCCGAATCCATGAGTAATTTGTTTGCTGAGGCGTACTCCTCATCTTTCATATACTCAAGAGCCTTGAAATATGTGATTTTTTGAAGTGCTGACTTTATATCTGCATCAGGATTACTAACCTCTTTAATAGCTTTATATGCAGCATCGTAATTGTTTGAATTATAATACGCTGCAACAAGTAATTTTTTAGCCTCTGGGGCACGGGGTGATTTAGGATACTCTGCGGTATACCTCGTGAGGATATTTATCGCTTCGTTGAATAATCCACCACCTAATTCATACTTTAATTTTCCATAATTAAAGAGGGCATCCTCTGTGATTTGAGGGTTATAACCTCCACTAGACGCCATAGCAAAAGCCTGCATTGCCCCATTTTTATTATCCGATCGTAAGTAGCAATCCGCAAGGTGGTATGATGCATTTTGCGTAAGTTCATCATCCGCACCAGATGCTTTTTTCAAATACTCAATAGCCGCATTGTAATTTGTCGTTCTGTAGAGTGCGAATCCTAAAGTGTAATTATCCTCTCGACTCATTGATTTTCCGCTATTTTGATACAGCGTGAGATTCTCAATCACCCCCTCGTAGTTCTCCTTTCGAAAATGCGCCTCAGCAACAGTTCGAGCTATCTCCCCTTTTTGATTTTGACTCGCACTTCTCATCAAATACCCTCCATTCTCTATGACATAATCATAATTGCCTTGCTGAAACTCAATTTGAAGCAGATAAAAAGGGGCAATCTCTCTATATGTATCATCCATCAATAGCTCCGTGAAACCAGCCTTAGCTGAATCCAACGACTTTTCGGCATAATCGATGTATGATTTGTAATATAGTGCGTGTGAGTAATATTCACTTTTTTGTGAAATACGATCGAAATATTTTAAAGAAGATACATAATCGCCATCCAAGAAACAGAGATACCCCATTCTAATATCATATTCCTCTCTCTGTTGTGTGGCTAACTCAGAATAGTCAACTTTGTTTAACTCTTCATACGCCGCCTTATAATCCTCAGATGTACACAACATTAACCCTCTATTGAATCCTACTAAGTTTGTATAAATCGAATTTGGGTATTTCAACTCAAATGCATCCAACATCATTCGAGAAGAGTTATCTTCGAGTTTTATGTGGCACAATGTAATATAAAAATCAATATCCTGATTTTCAATATAATTATACCTACTCGCATCACTCTTTGCTTTAAGTAATTCAAGTCGTGCATCGCCCCATCTCCCGAGTCGATACAACTCCTTACCTCGGACTAGATGTGACACATTTTCCGCAGCCTCTAGCGAACCAATATTAACGATGACCAACAGCACCGTTACGATGAATATATAAATTTTTTTGTGCATATCTTGTAGCAAATTAACTTCCACAAAGATACAAAATTATATTGAGAGTTACTACCTCAAAAGTAGTTTTTAACACCCATTCACCAATATTTACTAAGTAGGGTAAAATAATTATTGGTGTATTTTTAAGAGTGCTATTGGAGATGAGATTTTTTGCTATTGAATTGAAAATAAGTAGTGTAAAATAATTATTGGTGTATTTTTGAAAGCGCTATTGGATATGAGATTTTTTGCTATTGAATTGAAAATATAGTGGTTCTACATTGAGATTTAATAGTGAAAAATATCGCTCCAAGAGTGCTATTAAAAATATGTCAATAATT
>JAWXSU010000065.1:0-8935 GCA_044434245.1 Rikenellaceae bacterium
GATGTTGAAACTGAGGATACAATCTCAGCCGTTGCAGATATTACAGCTCTTAATGGCAAGATTGGTGTTATGAATACAGCTATTGCAGATGCAATCTCGACAGCTGCTTTGTCATTGGGTCGTACGTATACTTATGTTAGTGGAACTAATGGTCCAACTATTACTTACACTGAGGATTAGTATTACAATTTAAATAGTATTACTACACGAAGAGAGGGGTCATAAGATCCCTCTCTTTTCTATATTATTGTGTTGAACGCTCTTTTTTAGATATTTTTTTGATAGATTTTCAGAAAAAATAGTTTTTTTCAGAAAAAATTATTATTTTTGTTAATGTGTATTTAAGTATAATGACACAACATATATAGAATAACCAATAATTAATAAATAAACCTATGAAAAACTTTTTAAAATCAACTGCAATTTTTGCGTGCTTAGCAGTTCTGTTTTGCGCATGTGGTGATGATGACACAAAAGATCTCGAAATTCCGATTGTGGAGTCGTCGACGATCGAAGCTGTGTTGTCGGGAGATTCTAGAGCTCTTGTTAAATGGAGTGTGCCGGACGATCAAAACATCACACAGTGTTTGATAACATGGACTAATAACAAAAATGTAGATGAGATACGTTATGTTGATGTTATCCCTGGATATTCATCTCAATATGAGTTCGATGGACTTATCGCAGGTGATTATGACTTGACTATCACAAACCTTGGTGCAAACCGCTTGGTGATTGATAAGGGTGTAGCAAAAGAGACTACATACATCTACTCTTCAGAGACATACCCAGATCGTCCACGTGTACTACGTGTTCTTACGGAGTATAACCAAATCACTGTGACTTGGAATAATGTACCTGTTGACTGTCAAGGTGTTAAGATCTCGTATACCGACACTTTAGGTGAGAGCAAAGTTACAGGCTTGATCTCTGATGTTAACTACGCAGATGTTGGTGCTGGTACTGTTGCCACTCAAATGAACGATGCTGAGCCAGGGTCGCTTTTCTACTACGAAACAGCATTCCTTCCAGAGCTTGGTCTTGATACAATCTTCTTGGAGGCGTCGACTTCACCCTCTACATTCTCTGGTTGGGAGGCGTCAGACCCAGAGTCTGTCTCAGCGACTGGAGGTTGCGACCCTGCTACATATGAAAATGCAGATGGAGCATATTTTGTAATTCGTTGGACAGTACCTTCGAATGACGTTATCAAATACTCTACAATCTATCTTGAGCATGAGAATGGTACTGTATACTCTACAAAATATGGTAACAATGGAGAGTTCTCGGAAATCGATGGTGATAACATCACAGAGGGAAATATCAACATCCGTTACTACGATGTTCCAGAGCAAGGATACTACACTATCTATGTTCAAAATGAGAAAGAGGGAGGTTTGGTATCTGATAAAATCGCAGTCGAAGGACAAGTTTTGGCATATAACAAATCAACATTCGAGTTGCCTGAGGCGTATGAGATGTTGAACCAATCGGACGATCTTACGATCTCATGGTATGATGCTCCTGCTCACTTCAGCAGCATGAAACTTACGTATGATAGTAAAGACACAGATGAGCCTGTGACTTCATCATCTGTAACTGCGAATTCTGATGGAACTATGAACGCTACATCGTTGTCTTCAGTAGTTGTTGACGGTGAGATTATCATGGAGATCACATACCTTCCAGAGAATGGTCGTGATGAGGTTGTTATCACAACATCTAGCGAGGAGGGAACAAATCTTACAGTTCCAGGTTATGCATCAAACACTCCAGCAAATTCTATTGTGCTCCTTCCAGGTTGTAACGATACATACGGAGGTGCTTATATCAAAGTGAACTGGGATCTTCTATGGAAAACAACAGCAGTAGGTTTGGCTCAACTTGATGCTGAGGAGTTGCTTGTATGTTACATGCCTTCAACCGAGAGAACACCAATAACAAGTGAGTCGTTGCTGTTGACTACAACTGAGTACATCATCACTGGTGTTGATCCAGATATCGAGTATACTGTATATTTGATCTCTCGTTACGATGGTATCACACAATCTGAGAAGGTTGAGAGCACAGTGAACACTTACGACTACAATTCATACACAACTGCGGATTGCCCAGAGGCATCAGGTATGTTGTTGAATGGTGTGATGACATTCTATTGGGATACAAGTGATTTGCATGAGGATCTTAAGAGTGTAACAATCACATATAATGGTACATCAAAAACAACATATGTTGAAAATGATTATTTGACACCATACAACCCAACAGCTAATGCGTCGAACATGTCTTATACATTTGATTCGGCAGTATTTAAGCCATGGGATGGAATTGATGAGATTACTGTTGCCGTAAATGAGTCAGTGAGAATCGTAGAGCCAGATATCTATCTTAACAACGGTGTTTATGAGATCTACTCATCATATGGTTTGGATGCATTTGCAGACCTTATCAATGGTTCGCTAAACTTCAATGCTGATGTCGCAGGAGATGGATTCCCAGAGTGGGGTACAACAAATGCTGATATCAATGGTAAGTTGATGGTTGATGTGGATATCTCAAGCATCTGTTCTGAGTCATCACGTGGTTGGACTCCAATGGGAACAACATCTGCGGGAGCGTATACAGGAACATTTGATGGAAACTATAAGACTGTTACAGGACTTAGTATTAACTACTCATCTGGTTACCAAGGATTCTTTGGATATGTTACAGGTGCTACTATCAAGAACGTTACACTTAACGCTCCTGAGGTTATCACATCTGCTAGCTATGCAGGAACATTCGCAGCCTATGCAACCAATTCATCTTTTACTGGATGTACATCTGAGATGGTATCTAATGGTGGTATTGTACAAGGTTACCAATATGTAGGAGGTCTTGTTGGATATAGTTCAGGATCAAGCTACTCTGATTGTCATAATATTGAAATTCCGGTCGAGGCCACTTGGGGTAGTGATGGATCAACTACATCAAACTGGGGTTATGCAGGAGGTTTGGTTGGATACTTTATCGTTTCGGATACCAACACTGCGGTCTCTATTGGAAACTGCTCTAACTCTGGAGAGGTGACTGCATATATCCGTGGATTGGGAGGTATAACAGCCTACAGTGGTTCTGGTTGTACTATCTATGGATCTCATAACCTTGGAGATGTCAGAACGAATTCATTCTACCTTGGAGGTATTGCAGGACAAAACTATGGTAATATCTTAGGATGCTATAACACAGGAATAGTCGGAGGAAGAATCGGTGTTAGTGGAGCCGGAGGTTCATCTGGAGGTATTGTGGGTATTGATAGTAGTAGCGAGTCATCATACACATATGTTGTTGGATGTTATAGTACAGGAACAATGGAGGTGACAGATGAAGGAAGTTCTGCTGCGATTGGAGGTTTGATCGGAAATGTTGGTCTTTACACTATGATGTATGGATGTTACTTCTCAGGAGAGATGGATCTTTCGGGAACATCTACTGCTAGACGTGGTTATATCACAGGAGGTAACGCTGGTACACGTGATGCTTCATACTACTCATATTGTTACTATATCGACCGTGAGGATGACTTGCCAACACAAGGTGATCCAAAACTTGCTGATACAGCAACAACAACGATTAACGCAGAGGATATCGCAGGTATCAACTCGGCAGTATCGACAATGAATGGAGCTATTTCAACAGGTTTGAGCAAAGCAAGTTTCGGTTTGTATGGTTACACTTATGCTGCTGGAACTACAGTTACTCCTCCAACGTTGACTATAACAGAGAAGTAGTCTGATTCGCGCACACACAATAATGTGTTTTTAATAGGTATGGAGGGGTTGAAAGACCCCTCCATTTTTGTGTCACAAGATGATATATAACATTATCTCCATTTTTTTTACGAGATTCTTTAAAAAAAGTAGTATTTTTCAGAAAAAATTATTATTTTTGTTAATGTGTATTTGGGTGTAGCGAAGAGTGATAATACAGAACTACCATTAGAACATAAAAATAACCAATAAATTAATAAAAAACCTATGAAAAACTTTTTAAAATCAACTGCGATTTTCGCCTGCATTGCACTTTTGTTTTGTGCTTGTAGCGAGGATACAACAGATGACGCTCCCGTAGTTGAATCGTCGTCAATTCGTAGTGTGACTCCTGGAAATGGAAAATTTCAGGTGAAGTGGACAGTACCAACTGATGATGAGATTACAAGGTGTGTTATCTCTTGGAGTGACAATAATGGCGTAAGTGGCGACTATTGTGTTGCTGCTGTAGCTGGTACAATGACAGAGACCATAAGTGGACTAAGTGCAGGAACATATGATGTTACTGTTGAGAACTACGGAGAGACTAGAATTGACTCTACTCCTGTTTCAGTATCGGGTGTTGAGGTGTATGATGCTACATCATTCTCGGCTCCTGAGATTGTAAGTGCACTTGTCGAGATGAACGGTGATGGAGTAAACGTACTCATAGAGTGGGAAGAGGGTGTTGAGGATTGCACTGGAGTGATAATATCATATACAGATGTTAACGATGCTGAGCAAAAGAGCTCATTGTTGTCGGTTTACGAAGCAGCTACTTTGAGTGATGTTAAGGGAGGTTCTACATGTTCATATACAGCATTCTTCCACCCAGAGGGAGGTCTCGACGAGGTGATTTTGCCTAGTGCTGGAGAGACTTCAATTCCTTCTTCTGCCGATGCACCAGCTGCACCTGAGAGTGTTGCTGTTTACTCGGGAGACTACAAGTTCCGTGTGAATTGGGAGCTTGCTGATGGCGATACGCAATCTAAGAGTGCAGTGATTTTATATAATAATGGAGAGGCTACAAGTTACTACTTCGTAGAGAGTGTAAGTGACAAAAATGAGATCTATATCGATACTCCTGAGTTGGGTGATACATATACAGTATCTGTAAGAAATGTATCTTCTAATGGAATGATGTCTGACGTAGTCGAGGGTGATAGTGAGGCTATCCCTTATGACTGGGCTTCATTCAAGAGCGAGTACAAAGAGCGTATTCCTGATTATACTGCAATGTATTACAATGATACGACTTTTGTTTTGACTATCAATTGGACTGCAACTTTGAATTGCGATAATATTTATCTAAGTTATACTTATGATGTATCTGGAAGTACAAAAGAACTTAGCATTACTCGTGAGAAGATGGAGGCTGGTGAAAGAACTATCATCGATGCTATGCCAGGAAGTACATATGAGATCAACACACGTTATGTGATGGCGGGTAATGGTTTGGATACTCTTAATAGTAATCTTATCGAGACATTCCCAGATGCATCTGTAACAAAGTATTTTTATGATTTGGGAACTGATGATTCAAAGGTTTATAAGATCACGCAGTTGGATTTGCCAGGAGATGCAACAATCAATAGTTCGTCATCTTATGGTTATTCATTTGAGAGTATCTTCAATAATGAGTATTGCTATGGTTACACAAATGGATATCAGGGTGCTAAGCAATATGTAACAGAGAATGATAGTACTTTTGTATACCAAACGTTGTCTTTTGATTTGGGTCGTGAGTATAAGTTGAGCGAGATGTCTTATACAACTTATTCATACTATAAGTTTGATACGGGTCGTCCAACAATCAAGAAGTTTAGTCTCTATGCATCTGCTAAGGATCCTAATGCACCAGGAAATGAGGATATGTTAGCTGTGACTGATGCTACTAAGTATTATGATGATTATATGCAAATTCCAGATCTTTCGGGATGGGATTGTCTACTCTTCGAGCAAGATGTTTATGGTGCTTATGTTGTAACATCACCGGGTGTACAATATGATTATAACGGAGATGGAGTTATTGATGGAACAGACGACTATGATCTTATTGAGGATAATATGATTCGTTTCGCATTCTCTGAGTATGCAGAGCCAGTGAGATATATTCGTATTCAATTCCTTGAGAACTACAATACCTCTTATCCAACACAATTCTACATCAGTGAGCTTGACTTCTGGCATAAGGGTGCTTACTCGGACTATGATGGGCAGTAGTACCATTGATAAAATGTGTTAAATTAAAATGCTTGGCAGATCATTCTGTCAAGCATTTTTTGTGTTGCGTTGTATCATATCGGGTTATATTTTTTGAATTCAATAAATAAATTGACATTTATAATAAATTTTTCATAATTTTGTAGAGAAAAATTATAACGCTATGAAATCCAACGAAGCATTACTCTCAAAGGTGGAGAGTTACATTTCGCAAATTGCTATGCCAGAGGAGCCTAGCCGTCTTTATGCACCAATTACTTATACACTAGATGGGGGTGGCAAGCGGCTACGTCCGATGCTCACGATGTTGTCGTGTGGTGTTTTCTGTGACGATACGACTCATGCATTGTCGGCAGCTGCGGCGATAGAGGTGTTTCACAACTTTACATTGTTGCATGACGATATTATGGATAATGCACCTATCCGCCGCAATCAACCTACTGTGCATGCAAGATGGGGTCAAAATGTGGCGATACTTTCGGGGGATGTGATGATGATTTTGGCGTATAGATTGCTAAGTGATTTGCCGGCGAAATATTTGCCGGCGGTGCTCGGAAGGTTTAACAAATTTGCTAGAGAGGTGTGCGAGGGGCAGCAATATGATATGGATTTTGAGGGGTGTCGTGATGTCTCGGTGGAGGAGTATATGAAGATGATAGAGCTCAAGACATCGGTTTTGTTGGGTGGAGCGACAGTCATAGGGGCAATATTGGGAGATGCCACACCCGAGCAGTGTGATAAGTTGGAACGGTTTGCAACGGAGTTGGGCTTGGCGTTTCAGCTTCAAGATGACTACCTTGATTCGTATGGCGATGAGGAGTTAGGAAAGAGTATTGGAGGCGATATTTTGGAGGGGAAGAAGACCTTTTTGATGATTACGGCTCTCAATCTTTCCGACGAAAATGAGGATCAGCAATTGCGAAATATATATAAAGACTCCACGCTGAATGATGATGAGAAGATATGTCGGGTAAAATTGATATATGATAGGTTGAATGTGCCACGCCTAACTATTGAGGCTATTGAGCAGAGGTTCGAAAATGCGCTTTCGATTTTGGATAGTTTGGATGTCGATCCACAACGTGTAGCTTCACTTAGGGAGTATGCTAAAGGTTTGGTGAATAGAAAAAAATAGAGATATATGCAGAGAAAAGATATAGAGATAATGGCACCTGTAGGCTCCTATGAGTCGTTGCATGCAGCCATAAATGCAGGTGCTGACTCCATATATTTTGGTGTCGAGCAGCTTAACATGAGGGCAAAGTCGGCGGCGAATTTCACATTGGAGGAGGATCTTGCCAAAATTGTAGGGATTTGTCGTGAGAGAGGCGTAAAGACATATCTCACGGTCAATATCACGATCTATGGAGGAGAGATTGAGACGATGAAGATGATTATTGATCGCGCAAAAGAGGAGGGTATAGATGCAATAATAGCTACCGACTTCGCTGCGATTCTTTATGCTCGAAGTGTTGGGGTAGAGGTGCATATCTCGACTCAAAGTAACATCTCGAATATCGAGGCGGTTGAGTTTTTTTCGCAGTGGGCAGATGTTGTAGTTCTCGCACGTGAGTTGACATTGGAGCAGGTGAAACAGATAAGTGACGAGATAGTACAGCGAGATATTAGAGGACCTCGTGGTGAGTTGGTTGAGATCGAGATGTTTGCTCATGGGGCACTCTGCATGTCGATATCGGGGAAGTGCTACTTGAGTCTTCACGAGTGTAATAACTCAGCCAATAGAGGTGCGTGTCGTCAAATATGTAGACGTAAGTATACGATTACCGACACACAAACGGGAGAGGCTTTGGATACTGATGGTCAGTATATTCTCTCACCCAAGGATCTATGTACGGTGGATTTTCTAGATAAATTTATAGATGCAGGAGTGCGAGTTCTCAAAATCGAGGGGCGTGCCCGAGGTGGAGAGTATGTGAAGCGAGTTGTGGAGAGTTACGATTCGGCACTGCGAGCGATGGAAAGAGGTGAGTATACCCGAGATTTTGCCCAAGAGCTGAAGGATAGATTGGCAACGGTATTTAATCGTGGATTCTGGGGTGGATACTATGCAGGCAAGAGCATTGCGGAGCAGACGGCATCGTACGGCTCTTCGGCGACATATCGAAAAGTATATGTCGGCAAGGTGACAAATTTCTTCTCTAAGCTATCGGTTGCGGAGATATTGATTGAGGCGACACCTCTCAATGTCGGAGATGAAGCGATGTTTATGGGCGAAACAACAGGTGTTGTGGAGCATAATGTCGATGTTGTGATGGTCGATGACAAGAGTGTGGAGAGTGTTGTGCAAGGGGTGAAGTGTTCGGTCAAGACGTCGCAGATGGTACGACGTGGTGATAAACTGTATAAAATGGTAAAATCTAAGTAGTTATGATCTCAACGCAGAGCTATATTAGGCGTCGGCAGCAGCTAACACAGCAGATGCAAAGTGGTGTTGTCATCATCCCGGGGAGCATGCCTTCGCCCAACTCATATCCCAATAATTGCTACCCTTTTAGGCAGGATAGTTCATTTCGATACCTCTTTGGTGCGAATATACCCTCGCTTGTAGGGGTTGTGGATATTGATTCGTGGGGGCGTAGTCAATCATCACTCTATGGTGATGATACGACTATTGATGATGTGATATGGAGTGGAGATAGAGTGACGGTGGCACAACTTGCTGATGAGTCGGGGGTCGATAGCTATGGTTCGGTGGCGGATCTTAGGAAACTCGTAGAGTTAGCTCTTCGTCAACGCAGGCAGATACATATATTACCTCCATATCGTGCGGAGACAAAACTACAACTAATGGAGTTGTTGGGGTGTCAGCGAGAAGTTGATTTGCAGGGGTACATCTCACCGAAGTTGGCACTTGTGGTGTCGGCTTTGAGGGAGATAAAGGATAGCGATGAGATTGCAGAGTT
>JAWXSU010000066.1:0-8835 GCA_044434245.1 Rikenellaceae bacterium
GAGCGTGTGTTTTACAACGTCACAGAAAAGAAGGTCTTCAAGATCGAAGATAAGGGTGTGGAGATCACGATATACCCTGATGACTCATTCTCGGCATCTGTGCAGGTGGATTACAACTCGAAGGTTATCGGCAACCAATACGCAACATTCAACCCCGAGGATGATTATGCAGCGAAAATTGCGGCGTGTCGTACATTTGTATTCACACACGAATTGGAGCCTCTCATCAAGATGAACCTCATCAAGGGTGGAGATCTCGACAACGCAATCGTGATTGCAGAGAGAGAGATGTCGGAGGAGCAACTCGACAACCTCAAAAAGTTATTTAACAAGGAGGATATTAGAGTCACAGGCGGGTATATCAACAACCTAGTGTTGCGCTACCCTAATGAGATTGCTCGCCACAAATTGTTGGATCTATTGGGCGATTTTGCACTCCTAGGGATGAGAATCAACGGCAAGGTCTGCGCAACACGCCCCGGACACTTCGCAAATAGCGAATTTATGTCTAAGCTACGCAAAGAGATCCGCAAGGGGGGAGAGCGTCCTCGCCATAAGTACGACTGCATGAAGAGCCCGGTGTATGATGTGAACGACATCCGCAAGATGCTACCTCACCGTCCACCATTCTTGTTGGTCGACAAGGTAATATATGCAGATGAGAACTCGATCGTCGGAATCAAAAATGTAACGATGAACGAACCATTCTTTGTAGGTCACTTCCCTGAGGAGCCCGTAATGCCGGGTGTATTGATGGTGGAGGCGATGGCGCAATGTAGTGGAATTTTGGTACTATCGAGAGTCGAGGAGCCTGAGAGCTACTCCACTTACTTTATGAAAATAGATAATGTTAAGTTCAAAAAGAAGGTTGTCCCAGGCGACACACTTCAATTTGAAATACGCTTTACGGAGCCCGTGCGTCGAGGAATCGCCGTGGTCGAGGGTAAGGCTTTTGTGGGAGAGACTTTAGTGTGTGAAGCAGAGATGATGGCACAAATAGTAAAAAACAAAAAATAAAAGCTATGATAAGCGATAAAGCATATGTACACCCCGACGCTAAGTTGGGCAAAAATGTAACGGTAGAACCTTTTGCATATATTGCAGGTGATGTTGTCATTGGAGATGATTGTTGGATCGGGCCAAGTGCCGCAATCCACGATGGTGCACGCATTGGCAAGGGTTGCAAAATCCACACCGCAGCATCAATCTCATGTCTACCTCAAGATCTAAAATTCGCAGGCGAAGTTACCACAGCAGAGATTGGTGATTATAACGACATTAGAGAGTACGTAACAATCAGTCGTGGCACAGCCTCAAAGGGCAAAACTGTGGTTGGAAGTCACAACCTTTTTATGGCATACGTACACATCGCACATGACGATGTTGTGGGTAGCCACTGCGTATTTGCAAATCGTGTATCGTTGGCAGGCGAGGTCGAGGTTCAAGATTGGGCTATCATCGGAGGGCACGCAGCTGTACACCAATGGGTAAAGATCGGGGCGCACTCAATGATCCAAGGCGGATCATTGGTTAGCAAAGATATCCCACCATTCGCAACAGTAGGAGGCGAGCCGGTACGATTCTTTGTTGTCAACCGAATCGGATTGAGCCGCAGAGGATTCACGCAGGAGCAAATATCGCAAATCGGAGATATGTCTCGTGTAATGTTCCAAAGTGGACTCGACTATAGCTCGGCATGCGACCAAATCGAACAGGGATTCCCTCAAAGCGCAGAGCGAGATATGTTGGTGAACTTCATACGAGGCTCACAGAGAGGAGTGTGCAAACCAGCATCGGTATAGTAAATTTACAAAAAATAGAGATTTTCTTTGGAGAGTCATAAATTTTGTGTATCTTTGCACAAAAGGTATAGGGGGACGTGGGGTCCCCCTACTTTCGTAGTTATATAACTAGGTAATATGATAGATTGCAATAAGATAATCGCCTCAGCAGAGGAGAAGTTGGCGGGGACAGATATGTTCGTTGTGGGGTGCACATGTTCGGGGTCAAACGAAGTGGAGCTAACGATTGATAGCGACACTCACGTATCAATCGACACCTGCATAATGATAAGTAAAGCTATCGAGGGTGAGTTTGATCGAGAAGTCGAGGATTTCTCGCTCACTGTAGCATCGGCAGGTATAGGCTCTGAGTTGAAACTTCTGCGTCAATACCAAAAACTCGTGGGTGGATCGGTTGAGGTTTTGCTATTTAGCGGAATCAAAATCACAGCGAAGTTGATTGAGGCGAACGATGAGGGTATAAAAGTAGAGTACACTCAGCGTCAAAGCGTTGAGACTCCATCGGGCAAAAAGAAGAAACAGGATGTCACCATCGAGGAGTGTTACACCTTTGAGCAGATCAAATCAACCTGCGAATATATTGATTTTAAATAAAATTAAACATAATAGAAATAATGGAAAATCTTAATCTGATTAGCAACTTTGCAGAGTTTAAAGAGCTGAAAAGTATCGACAAGACTACGATGATCGGAGTTTTGGAGGATGTCTTTCGCCACGCTTTGCAGAAGCAATATGAGAGTGATGAGAATTTTGATGTAATCATCAACATCGAGAAGGGAGACTTGGAGATTTGGCGTAACCGCACAGTTGTGGAGGATGCTGAGTTGGAGAATCCAAACACAGAGATCACACTCACAGATGTTAAGGCTATTGATGCTACGTATGAGGTTGGTGATGAGTATACGGATCAAATCACGATGGCTCAATTTGGACGTCGTGCGGTGTTGTCATTACGTCAAAACTTGGCATCACGTATCCTCGACTTAGAGAAGGCTGCTCTTTATGAGAAGTACTCTCAGAGAGTTGGCGAGATCATCACAGGTGAGGTTTACCAAGTTTGGAAAAAAGAGGTACTCATTTTGGATGATGATGAGAATGAGTTGATTCTCCCTAAAGGAGAGCAGATCCCGAACGACTTCTACCGCAAGGGAGATGCGATAAAGGCGATCATCAAGAGTGTGGAGATGAACAACAACCAACCACGCATCATATTGTCTCGTACAGCAAACCAATTCCTCGCACGCCTCTTCGAGCAGGAGGTTCCAGAGATCTTCGACGGACTTATCACAATCAAGAGCATTGTGCGTATCCCGGGCGAGAGAGCAAAGGTTGCGGTGGAGTCTTACGACGAGAGAATCGACCCTGTAGGAGCATGTGTCGGAATGAAGGGATCACGTATATACACTGTGGTTAAGGAGCTTAGAAACGAAAATATCGATGTTGTGAACTACACAACAAACACATCATTGATGATCCAACGCTCACTCAACCCTGCGAAGGTGTCAAATATCACCATCGAAGAGGAGAAGAAGACAGCTGCAGTTTATTTGAAACCAGATCAGGTGTCGTTGGCTATCGGTAAGGGTGGTCTTAATATTCGCCTATCGAAGATGCTTACGGGTTATGACATAGATGTTTACCGTGAAGTTGAGGAGGAGGATGTTGCACTTTCGGAGTTCTCGGACGAGATCGAGGCATGGATCATTGAGGCTCTAGGAGCAGTTGGATGCGACACAGCGAAGAGCGTATTGGAACTCACGGTAGAGGAGGTTGCATCACGTGCAGATTTGGAGATCGAGCAGGCTCAAAAGGTTGTAGAGATCCTAAAGGCTGAGTTCGAATAGTTCCCCTGAATTTTGAATGGGGAAGAGGTGGAGAGGACGCCACTAACGTAAAATAGGTTCGAAACCATAGTGTTTCGTTTACACACAAAAGAGATTGAGAATAAAATATGAGTAATGAGAGGAAATTAAGACTTATCCAGGTTGCTAAGGAATTTAAGGTGGGTATGGGTACCCTCACCGATTTCATGCACAAGAAGGGGATCAATAGTGATGGTTCATCCAATTCGTTGGTTGAGCCCGATGTCTATGCAATGCTAGAGAAGGAGTTTGGAACAAACCGTGGCGGTCGTAACGAGCGAGCTGCGGTAAGGGAGCGTATCGCACAAAAGCAAGCTTCGGTGAGTATCGAGACAGAAAAGGTGGAGAACAAACAAGTTACTCCTGCTGCTCCCGTGCAAGAGGTTGTGATAAAGAGCAATGTGGTTGAGACTTCACCATCCCCTCAATACCCTAAAATTTTGGGGCGTATAGAACTTCCGGTTACCAACAATAATCGAGGCTACAAAGGCAAGGGCAAACAATCAACTCCAGCACCCAAAAAGGAGACACCTAAAGTTGCAACAAAGCCAATTCCTGCACCAAAACCTGTTGTGGAGAGCGCAAAAGTAGAGGCGACGCCAACTTCAACGCCAACTCCAGCAGCTGAGAAACCAAAGGATAGCGGACTGTTTAGAGCTACAGACCATACACTTAGCGGACCTCAAGTATTGGGAACAATGGATGTTTCGGCATTTACACCCGGAGGAAAACATAAGCGCAAACGTTTGGGCAAAGAGAAGGTTGATGTTTCACGCCAAGGCGGAGCAGGAAAACCGGCAGGTGGCGGTAATGGTCAAGGGGGCAACTCGAATGGTCAACGTAATGGAGGTCAGGGAGGTAACCAAAATGGTCAACGCAACAACAATAACAACCAAGGCGGAGGCAATGCTACGAGTCAAGGTCGCAGAAACAACAACGGAGGCAACCAACAAGGAGGCAACCACAATAATAACCCACGAGGCAAGAACAATAACCGCCCAGCACCAAAACCAGTAGTTAAGGCAAAGGTTAGCGACGAGGAGGTTTCAAAGCAGGTAAAAGATACCTTGGCACGATTGACAGCTAAGGGAGCTAAGGGCAAGGGAGCAAAGTACCGTAAAGATAAACGTGACGCATTTGTCGAGAAATCGAACGAAGAGTCGGCACGTGAAGAGATGGAGCGTTCAACACTTAAGGTTACGGAGTTTGTGACGGCGAGTGAGTTGGCAACGATGATGAATGTATCGATCAATGAGATCATCACGTCATGTATGAATTTGGGACTTATGGTCTCTATCAACCAACGTTTGGATGCTGAGGCATTGGTAGTTGTGGCTGAGGAGTTCGGCTACAAAGTAGAGTTCGTGTCGGTCGAGATCCAAGAGGCTATTTCGGACGAAGAGGAGGATACGGATGACAATCTCGTTACACGACCACCTATCGTAACGGTTATGGGTCACGTAGACCACGGTAAGACATCGCTTTTGGATAATATCCGTAAAGCGAATGTTATCGAGGGTGAGGCTGGAGGAATCACGCAGCACATTGGAGCATATTCAGTGGAGTTGAATGGTCAGAAGATCACCTTCCTTGACACTCCGGGTCACGAGGCGTTTACGGCGATGCGTGCACGTGGAGCGAAGGTTACGGATGTTGCAATTATTATCGTTGCGGCGGATGATAGCGTGATGCCACAAACCACTGAGGCTATCAACCACGCACAAGCTGCGGGAGTGCCGATGGTCTTTGCGATTAATAAGTGCGATAAGCCGGCAGCAAACCCAGAGCACATCAAGGAGCAGCTGGCACAGATGAACTACCTCGTAGAGGATTGGGGTGGAAAGTACCAGAGTCAAGATGTCTCGGCTAAGATGGGACTCAACTTAGATAAACTTCTGGAGAAGGTTTTGTTGGAGTCGGAGATGTTGGATCTAAAGGCTAATCCAGATCGCAAGGCGGTCGGAACAGTTATTGAGTCTACACTCGATAAGGGTCGTGGATATGTATCGACTATATTAGTTCAAAATGGAACACTACGTGTGGGAGATGTGATCTTGTCGGGAACATATACAGGACGTGTAAAGGCGATGTTCAACGAGAATGGTCGCAAGTTAGAGTCTGCGGGACCTTCGACACCAGTACAGGTTTTGGGTCTCAATGGCGCACCACAAGCGGGAGATACATTCAATGTCATGGATGATGATCGTTCGGCACGTGATGTTGCGAACAAACGTGAGCAGTTGCAGCGCATGCAGGGTCTGATGACTCAAAAACATATTACACTTGACGAGATTGGTCGTCGTATTGCGATTGGTTCGTTCAAGGAGCTTAACATTATCATCAAGGGTGATGTGGATGGTTCTATAGAGGCTATGTCGGGTTCACTCATCAAACTCTCTAAGGAGGAGGTTCAGGTGAATGTCATTCACGCTGCGGTGGGTCAAATCTCGGAGTCAGATGTATTGTTGGCTGCGGCGTCAAATGCGATTATTGTAGGTTTCCAAGTACGTCCATCTGCAGCGGCACGAAAAGTTGCTGAGAAGGAGGAGATCGAGATTCGCTTATACTCAATCATCTACGATGCAATCAACGATATCAAAGATGCCATCGAGGGTATGTTGGAGCCAATCATGAAGGAGGAGATCGTATGCTCGGTCGAGGTGTTGGAGACATTCAAAATCTCGAAGGTAGGAACTATCGCTGGATGTATGGTTCGTGAGGGTAAGATCACACGCAACACTCCAATCCGTGTAATTCGTGATGGTATCGTGATCCATACGGGTAAACTCGGGTCACTCAAACGTTTCAAGGATGATGTGAAGGAGGTACTTTCAGGATTTGATTGTGGACTCAACATCGACTCGTTCAACGATGTGAAGGTTGGCGATATTGTCGAGGGATATGAGCAAGTGGAGGTAAAGCGTACCTCGAAATAATTCGGAGTTAAACTCCTATGGCTTAAACAAATATATTAAAACTAAATTATATATAAAGAGTTATGTCTACAATTAAATTTGTAACTGCTGCGGAGGCAGTCAAGTCTATTAAGTCAGGTGACCATATCCACCTAAGTTCGGTGGCTTCGGCACCTCAATGTTTGATTAATGCGATGTGCGAGAGAGGAGCAAATGGTGAACTTCGTGATGTTCATATTCACCACCTCCACACGGAGGGTCCTGCACCATACGCAGATGCAAAGTTTGAGGGAGTTTTCCAGTTGGATTCATTCTTCGTTGGATCGAACGTACGTAAGGAGACTCAAGCTGGATATGCGGATTATATCCCTGTATTACTTTCGGAGACTCAAAAACTATACCGTTCGGGAGCGGTTCCTTGTAATGTTGCGATGATTCAAGTGTCGACTCCAGATAAGCATGGTTATGTGTCGCTTGGAACATCTGTTGATGCTACATTGGCTGCTGTGGAGTGTGCTGAGACTGTTATTGCGGTTGTTAACAAATATGTACCTCGTTCGTTTGGAGATGCAATGATCCACTCGTCTCGCATCAACTTGTTCGTTGAGGAGGATATGCCACTCGAAGAGGCTCACTTCTCGACTCCTTCGGATGTTGAGGTGGCAATCGGTAAGCATTGTGCTGCTCTTATCGAGGATGGTGCAACACTCCAAATGGGTATTGGTGCAATCCCAAATGCGGTGCTTTCGCAACTTGGAGGTCACAAAAACTTGGGTATCCACACCGAGATGTTTGCAGATGGTGTTCTTCCACTTGTAGAGTCGGGAGTTATCAATGGTGAGGCTAAGAATATCGACAAGGGTATGATGGTATCTACATTCCTCATGGGTTCTCAAAAGGTTTATGACTTTATCGACGACAACCCGGGAGTACGTATGATGGATGTGGGTTACACTAACGATCCATATATCATCGCTAAAAATGATAGAGTTACAGCTATTAACTCTGCTCTTCAAGTAGATCTTACAGGTCAGGTTTGTGCGGACTCTTTGGGAACAAAATTCTACTCAGGAGTTGGAGGTCAAGTTGACTTCGTATATGGAGCATCACTATCGAAGGGGGGTAAGGCGATGATCGCTATGCCATCTATCACCAACAAGGGGATCTCGAAGATCGCTCCAGTATTGACTTCGGGAGCTGGTGTTGTTACGACTCGTTCGCACATTCACTACTTTGTTACTGAGTTTGGAGCTGTAGATTTGTATGGTAAGAGTATGCAGGAGCGTGCTCGCCTTTTGATCTCTATCGCTCACCCATCGGCTCAAGAGGAGTTGGATCGTGCCGCATTCGAAAGATTTGGCAACCACCACCACTATGTGAAAGGTTACATGAAGTAGAGTATATCTTGTATTTTTTCGCAGAGTGCGAAATATATATAGAGCCATATAGAAGGATTGATTGATTTAATTCTTCTATATGGCTCTTTTGTGTGTTTATTGAGAATCTGTTTAAGTATTTCTCGCTAAATTTAACGTGAGTTCGATAATACAGGGCTTGGAGATTCACCAAAAGTTGAAATATTTATCGCCCCCTTGTCGACACAAAAATTATATTCGCTTAAATAGGCTAAAAATAGCCATTACGTCGATTTTGCGTGAAAAATATGTTAATAAAATCGAAAAAAGTGAGAGGTGACTTTGTCAGATCAAAAGAAAATGCTATATTTGTTGTAATAAACAAAACCTGAAAAAGGTGTAATAATAGAACGAAATAGAAGTAAAGAATGTCAAACGAAGAGCAAACACAAGAAGAGTTGGTAGGAAGGATAGTCCCTATCAATATCGAAGAGCAGATGAAATCTGCGTATATAGATTACTCGATGTCGGTTATCGTGTCACGTGCACTCCCCGACGTTAGGGATGGTCTAAAACCTGTGCATCGCCGTATACTATATGATATGAGTGCAGAGCTTAATCTCCACTCCGACAAACCTCACCGTAAGAGTGCCCGTATTGTGGGAGATGTACTCGGAAAGTTTCACCCACATGGTGATAGCTCGGTGTATGATGCGATGGTTCGTATGGCGCAAGATTGGTCACTACGCTACCCACTCGTAGATGGTCAAGGTAACTTCGGAAGTATGGATGGTGACTCAGCCGCTGCAATGCGTTACACGGAGGCGAGGATGAAGAAGATCGCCGATGAAGTGCTTTCGGATATCGACAAAGAGACTATTGACTGGTGCTCAACGATCTG
>JAWXSU010000067.1:0-8690 GCA_044434245.1 Rikenellaceae bacterium
TTTTTAGTATGCTGTAAATACTCTGTGTCCTCCCTCATACATACTAGCTTTAATACCACGCATTCCTGCATTTTGACCCTTTACTACATATCCATCTAGGCGGTGTCCTTCGACTTTTGCTCCTTGAGCTGAACCATTATCGGCAGTGTAGATTATGATGGTATTATCCATCAAATCAATAGATTTCAAATACTCCGTAAGCTCTCCGATATGTTCATCTAGGTTGGTTATCATTCCATAGAACTCTGGGTGTACAACATTATCAACCCCCTTATATGGAGCCGAATAGCTATCCTCAACCCAATATGGAGAGTGAGCAACATTTGTTGCAAGATAACAGAAGAATGGTTTACGCTGAGCATGGCTTTCGTCAATAAATTTACGTGCTCCATCGAACCATACATCGTTACAATACCCCGGAATCTCTACCCACTCACCATTCTTGTTGTAGTGGTCATCAAAGTAGTCATTATCCCAATAATCCATTGTTTGACCCGCTCCACCTCCATGTATCACAAGAGTCTGCTCAAACCCCTTATCCTCGGGACGAAATGGGTAGTTATCTCCCAAATGCCACTTTCCGAAGATCGCTGTAGAGTATCCATTATTTTTGAATATCTGCGCCATTGTGGTCTCACGCTCCAATATCAGCGAGCGACCATTTACCGTGTGCCACACACCCGCATTGTCGTTGTGACGACCCGTCATTAACGCTGCACGTGTTGGTGCACTCGTGGGCGAAACGTGGAACTGCGAGAAGCTAACACTCTCAGAGTGAAGTTTATCTAAGTTTGGCGTCTGGATAATATTATTTCCTAATGCGGCGATATCACCATAACCTATATCGTCACTGAGAATCAACAAGACATTAGGTCGCTGATCCTCTTGATGCGACTGTGCGCATCCCACAGCTAGGGATGCGCACGCCACCATCATATATTGATGCTGTCTCATAATTTTTTGATTAAAAACCCTTTACAGAGTGTGTTCCAGCCTTATATTTACGGCTTTTTCCATTCACTGTTACAGTTGCAGCAACCTCATTGTAGAGTGTCGCTTCCCCACCCTCGACCTTAAGAACTACGTTACCGCACTCCTCTGTCGAGATCTTAGTTTTACCATATTGAACCGATGTACCATTACCCATAAATATCTCGTAATCGCTCTTCGACTCAACACCAATCATCGTGTACGATGCATTCGACTCAATATCCTTATACTTCGCCATCTTTAGATCATACGACGAAAGTACATAATCCTTGCGTCCACTCTTGTGCTCCAACTCCACTCCAGCAAAGCTCTTCTCGCCATTCTCGTCGTCGAAACCTTTGATAGATTTGATACTCTTACCTTCGGTAGATGTAAATGGCTCATATATAGAGACAAATGGACTATCCCATGCATCTCCATGTTGACGAGCAATAAAGGTTAGGTATGTCTCATTGTAGACATCATACGGAAGACCTGCTCTGCCTCTGAACGACTTACATGGAGGTGAGTTGATACTCATAATCTCACGATCTTCGCTACCCTTCATCCATAGGTTCATAAATACATCCTCGCTCTTACCCTCGAAGTCGATCTTCCACTCCACTTGGTAATCCTCAGATGTTGCAGCATATTTCTCTCCCCACATATAATCAAGAGCGTAGAGGTGACCTCCTGCGAAACCAACCTTCTCCTCCTCTTTGAGTTCTATGGCTTTACCCTCTCCATCACGGATCTCCATAGATTGACCTAGGTTGTGGTAGTAGTAGTCGTGGAACTTATCTTTTCCGTTCTTTCTCTTTGAGCGGAAGATGTCGACATAGTAACCTGTTGTTTCACCTGTACGAACGATACTTACAGTTCTATTTTGGTCACTTTGGGTCTCTGGCTCAATGAACGATACATTTGAATATGTAACATCTGGATAGTATCCCTCTCTCTGCTCAGATTTTGGATACTCTCCCTCAACCTCGAAACCGTGATAACTCAACATCTCTGTGTATGATGATACTCCATCGACCATCACTGTATTGTGTGCCGGGAATTGTGAGTAGTACTCCAAATATGCAGCTTGCAAATAGTTAGCTCCCTTACCTGGGTCAGCACCTTGAACAAAACCTTTACCATAAAGCTCCATATTGATACCATTAGCGTGCATGTGGTTTCCGAGTGAACCATTAAGCGACACCATCATACCATCTTTACCCTCACCCATACGTTGTACATGCCAACTGATGCTTGGTGCGTGGAATGTTTGAGTCACATAGTCCCACATTGTGCCCGCTTTGTAACCCTTATTCAACACCACTGGCTTACTCTCGAAGAACGATGTGATATTTGCCGAACGAGATTTATTACCTTGAGGTTTATCTGCCGCAGGATCGATGAATTTATACATCGATGTAAACTCTGCCTCCATCTCCTTATTGCCGCTCTTTTGCGCCAATTTCACGATATCACGCATTGGCTCTCCTGATAGTGGTCCATAGTTAGAGTCTCCAAATGCAACAGTTTGACCATTAGGGAATAGATATTGAGGAAGCACACGTACCGCCTTCTCCATAACCGGCAAATATGGCAAAAGATCGAAATCAAAGGCACTCTCATAATCCATGATAAACGCCATAACCTCCTTTGTCACACCTTGCGAGTAACCTGGACACTCTGCCCAAATTCCATTGGCTGGATCATAACCATAATCCAACAACTTCGTCATCGACCATTGACGTGCAGAGGTGACATTGAGGATATAATCTAAGTAGTAACCTCTACCCTTTCCATCTTCATACTCCTCATTCTCACGAAGCACCATTGCACCCTTCAAGAATGTGTTGGCTTGGTGAAGATTCCAGTTGTTTTGAGGTACACCATTTTGGATAATAAGATCGATCCATTTTTTGAGTGTCACCTCATAGTTCGCCATATTCTCTGCATGGTTATTAGCGATATATCCATTCAAGAAGTCATAGATATCCGCAATTCCCTTCATTGCCGTCTCATGGATAACTTGGAAACATGTTAGTCCCACCAAAGTTTGAATGTGACCATGATCCAAATCAATAGGCTCACTACGATAGTACATTCCCTGCATATAGACATCGAAGATATCGTATGCAAACTTCGCATACTTCTCATCTCCCTCCAACCAATAGATAAATGCAGCATCACGTGCTAGATTAAGAATACGGACATTCCAATTCGGGATAATACCTCCCGTCTTGGATTGATCCACCCACTCAAATGGCTGACCTTCACGAGTTTTATTACGCAAATACAATCCACGCTCATCATCCATATATGGCATCATCTCCTCTAACGAAGGTGTCATATAATCTGTTGTACCATCACGTGACCCCGCAAAACGAACCGTCGGAACAGGTGCCTCACCATCTGCATGAGAGTAGGTGATACCCTTAATATAGATATTAGAACTCTTAGTTTTCCAGTGCATAAAGAGTCTCGATGGCATCCATGTAGGATCGGTAACATGTTGGTCTACATACTCATCAATACGCTTATGGATTCCCTCCTTTACACCTTGTGCCCAACTCTCGTTGGATATTGTTTTGAGTAGATCCCCCTTCTGGTCATCTGTGATGTGGATACGTGGGTATCCTTTGTGCAACCCCTCCGGAACAGGAATCTTCTCATAGTTTTGTGCTCCTACAGAGAGCACAAAACCAAATAGAAGCATCGCAGCCAAAAATAGTTTTTTCATTATTATACGTTAGTTTAAAATTTAACCTTTTTATTCGATCCATCAAACGCCACCGTTTGATCTCCATCTTGACCTACCATCTCGACTACAAATGTCATCGGATTAGCAGTGAAGTCAATATAGTCACCCTCACCCTTTGAGATGGTTAACTCGCCTCGACCCTCCGAGTATGTGAACTCAACCTCCGAGTAAACACCTCTCTCGTAATCGTTCGTGAAGTTGTCGTCAAGATAAAGAGTATACTCTCCATCCTTGCCCGGATAGACTCTAATAAGTGTTGGCTCTTCTGTTGGCTCATCTGCATATTGCAATTTTGGCCCAATAGGAATAATAGATCCACCTCTCACATAAATTGGTGTCGAGTCAAATGGAGTATCCACCAACGTGCGACCACATTGCTCGTTCATCTTCTCTCCTGTCCAGAAGTCATACCATATATCTTTTGGTAAGTAGATATTCTTTTCACGTTGCTCATAATCAGTCACTAAACAAACCATCATTGACTCTCCGAAGAAGATTTGATCCTTCATAATCCATGTGTTCTTATCGTGTGGATAGTGATACGCCACAGGACTCATTAGTGTACGTCCCTTAGATGTCACACCCCACGCTTGAGAGTAGATATATGGAAGAAGTTGGTAACGAGTCTCGATGAACTTTCTAGCCATCGCCTCAAACTCAGCACCATATCTCCAAATCTCAGTCTCCGAAACATAACCATGGATACGGAATATTGGACAGAATGCTCCAAATTGGAACCAACGTGCCAACAACTCAACATACTCTGGATTAGTGTATTGATTATCATAGATTGGGTTCATAGAGTTTGCATCTCTAAAGAAACCACCGATATCGTGAGTCCAGTATGGTACTCCCGCCATTGTGAAGTTTACACCTGCTGTGATCTGCTCCTCAAATTGCTCCCATGTTCCTGCGGTATCTCCCGACCATGTCACCATTCCGTAGCGTTGTTGACCCACAAATGCCGAACGTGTCAAGTTTACAGGACGCTCATTTGGATACTCCTTGCGCTTTCCGTTATAAACCGCCTCCGACACTCGAAGTGAATATGTGTTGGCAACCTCTCCGAAATCACCAACTGCTGTCTTTGCATCCACAGATGGACGTGCACTTGGCTCGCTACCATCCAACCATATAGAGTTGATGCCGTTGTGAAACATCGAGTCACTCAACATTTGATAGAATGCCTCACCCACCTTATCATCATATACATCTAGAGCTGGCTTTCCTCCAATTCTACGATCTGTAACGCCATATGTCTTAAGCACACTCTCGTTGCTCACCTCAGGCCATACTGAGACCATAATTTCCATATTGAGATCATGAACCTCCTTTGCCATAGCTGCTGCATCTGGATACTTCGCACGATCCCACTCTGGACCCTTTTGACCATCTGGCCAATAGAACCAATCTTGGATAATCATATCCACAGGGATCTCTCTCTTACGCATCTCATATGCATTCTCCAACAACTCCGCTTGATCGTGATATCTCTCACGACACTGCCAAAATCCATAAGCCTTGCGATTAAACATTGGGGCATTTCCGGTGAGTTTATTGTTAAGAGCAAGAACATCTGCTGGACTATCTCCCGCAACGATATAGTAATCTATCGAGCTACCATAGTCACTACTAAAGACCGTTTTGTTGTAATCTGGTTTGTTGTAGAATACTTGACCTGGGATGCTTGCTCCCGTGTTGTAGAATGTCATATCGTACTCTTTGCCTGCCTCCAAATACTTCTTACCTGAGTATGTTGTTGGAACCCAAATTGTTGTGTAGTTAATCACTGGATCACCATCCACAAGCAACTTAATATCGCCACGCATTCTGTTTGTATTGTTGCTCTTCACGAAGAATGTGTAGTATCCTGTTTGGTCTGGTGTGAATTTTGCCTCACGCACCTTCGCTGCATCCTTGATCTTCGATTTTGCTTGGATCACATTCTCGGTTTCGGTGTGTGTTGTTGGTTTCGATGATGTTGTTGTTGAGCTTTGCTTTACAACCTCGATTGGTTTTGCATCAACCAACTCCTTGCCAAAAATGATCTCATTCTCCGCTTTATTGAAATCCGTGATACTATAGTTATTCCAATAGATTCCGTAGTTGTTAGTCGACATCAAGAAAGGAATTGCCACCTCTTGGTTAAATTGCTCCATTCTAACCGAAACATTCTTCCAGTTCATGATACCACTTTGGTACTGTCCAAGTCCAAATAGAGCCTCATCCCCAACAGTAAATGATTGCGACACTGCGTTACCTGTTGACTTCGAAGGGTCGATATATGTCACCTCATTGCTCTCCGACACTAAATGTTTGCCATCAGCTTTTTGGTACGAGATAATACCATCGGCATCGATCGTAACCTTTAGTTCCGGCGTCATGATTACAACCTCATCCGACTTACTTCTCATGCTCCACTTCACTCCTTGTGGCTCAAGAACAGTAACATAATCTGGAATAGTTGATTCTGGAGCTCCGGCAACAGATTTCGTCACATGCACAATTCCATTGTCGATTACCTCGACTCTAATCAAAAGGCTATCCTTCTGGATAACAACCCCATTGTCGCTTTTCGTCACCTCATGGACAAAGCTTGACTGACACCCTACCGCAAATAGCGATAGTGCCATAAATGATAATAGTTTTCTTTTCATAGGTTTTTTATATAAGTTATTCTGTTTTTTCATTTAATTTAACCCTCTCATCCAAAGTGTACTCTACGGGTTGGATTGTGCCATCTTCGTTGAAGTAGATCTTATCAAAACATGCCGAACGACGGTGAAAAGTTCCATCGTTGACATCTCCTCGTTGATAAAAAATATACCACTGGTTTTTAACCTCTATAAATGAGTTATGTGCAGGTGCATCTTTTTGGTGCGGAGTAATGAATCCCATAAATTTCGCATACCCCTCATCCTTTGTTGGCAGTGGACTATCCGCCATCCAGTAACCTGTACGCCACCCTTTGCGTCCCGTGAAGTAGTACTTACCCTCTCGTTTGAAGATATGTACCGCCTCGTTTATATCCTCCTCACTGAGTCGATGCCAATCCCCATCCAACTCGATCATATTATCTTTAAGTTTCGCTCCCATAATATGGCGACCCTTATCTCCGATATTGATCTTCGCATCGTTACCATATATATATGCTTGACCATCGTCATCGACAAACACCGTAGGGTCAAATATAGAGGTGATCTTATCGGTCACCGCCTCCTCCCATGGTCCTTCGGGATTACGACTCTTAGCGACTCCGATATGGGTTTTATCGTATGGGAAATAGAAGTAGTACCAACCATCTTTATACGCTGCATCTGGAGCATTCATCTGACCACTTGCCCATGAATACTCTCTGGGTTTGATGACGACTCCATGGTTTTTCCACTTTTTGAGGTTTTTTGACTCCAAAACTACATAATCTTGCATCGTACTATAACTCACCGCTGTGTCTTGGTCGTGAGAGCAATATACATACACCTTCCCATTAAAAACCTCCGCTGCAGGATCTGCCAAATACATAAAATCAGAGTTCCCCTTTTTCAAAATTGGGTTACCTGCCACTAAAGGTACAATAACCATTAGCGAAACAAAAAACGACACTAATATCTTTTTCATTTTATACACTAACTTTTCAATTAATACACTCTATTTTTCGCTGTCTCCTCACGAAGTAGCTTTCCACCCTTAAACTCTTTTACATCAACCGTAATATTATCGGGATCTGAGACTAGGTTATTGATTGTAATCTCTTGACGACGACCATCCAAAAGCTCCACAACTAGCTTATCAGCACTTGTCGCTGTGACACTCTTAACAACCGATTTCGACTCATAAGGTTCAATAACAGATAGGAACTGAGCCTCTTTTCCCTTAGACCTAACATTCAGTGTTCTACGCCTTTGAGTCTCATCACCAAGTGGATAATCTCCACCTATTATCGCCTCAAAGCTCACAGCATCAACTCCCGACAAATCGACAACTACCACAGCATCACCCTTGAAATCCTCCGGCATTGCAGGAAGTGAGCTCTTCACAACCTCTCCGCCTAACGTCACTGCTCCGCCATAATAATCCGCCCCCTTCTTCGATGGTTTAAGTGTATTTTGGTACTTCACAGGTAGCGTCTCCAACATCACCTCCTTACCATTTCTGAGCACTACCTTAGCATCTCCCCAGAAAATTGTATTGGTTGATGGCTTTCTCTTAAGTTGTGTTTTCAACACTAACTCCTTCGCACCCTTGATATCTAACTTTATATCTTTACGACCCAAAATCCATGCTCCTGTACTGTCACTTAGCATCTTCTTTCCATCTGCCTCAACTTCGAACCACAACTGTTTTGCGACATCATGCGCCTCGGGAACTGTCGCAACAGTAACCTCATTTTGTAGTGGCCACGCATTGAAAACATCTATCTTGATTGAACCATCTTCGCTATTGGGAGCACGTGTTCCTTTATTATCGCTACCCTCACCAAAGAGCATCTCGTAGCTCGAACGAACAGTTCCATCTGTCTCATACCAATCGCAATTCGTAAAGAATTGAGCGGCACCAAGTGATGAATCTCCGAGTTGATTGTCGTGGCGTACGAATGATTTTTTGTCAGCATCTAAGCCCTTAAAACCCTTCATTTGGAACAACCAATCAAACGTATGCTCCTGTTGCGAAGAGAGATAATCCGCCAACACAACATAATCATCCATCATCACCATCAAACGACGCTGCAAAACGGGTGATGTGAAATCTGTGATCTCGCCATAAGCTGGCTCTTCATCAGCAAAATCAAACGTGCGACCCTCTTCCCACGCCTTTTGTTGGAATGTATAATTCGCCTTATCTCCATATATCATACCTCCATAAGGTGGGTTACTCCATCTCGCCTCCGTCTCAACAGAGGTTGCTTGAACCATATCTCCCGTATAAAATAGTGTACGCTTTGACTCTACAGGCTCCTGCATCT
>JAWXSU010000068.1:0-8678 GCA_044434245.1 Rikenellaceae bacterium
ATCCGGAGCGATATTTTGACGATTAAGGTGTGATAATCACCATTTTTAATTAAATTTGCAACTCTATGGAGAAGGTAATAAAGATAATGGGAGCGAGGGAGAATAACCTCAAAAATATTGAACTCGAAATCCCGCGTGAAAAGTTGGTGGTGATAACGGGATTGTCGGGTTCGGGAAAGTCATCACTCGCATTCGACACAATATACGCAGAGGGTCAACGCCGATATATGGAGACCCTCTCGACATACGCACGCCAATTTGTGGGATCGATGGAGCGTCCCGATGTCGATAAGATAACAGGGCTTAGCCCGGTTGTCGCCATCGAACAAAAGACCACCAATAAAAACCCTCGCTCTACGGTGGGTACTGTCACCGAGATAAATGATTTTCTGCGTCTACTCTTTGCCCGTGCATCACGTGCATTTTCGCCAAATAGTGGGGAGGAGATGGTGCACTACTCCGATGACGAAATTGTGGATCTCATAATTGAGAGTTACGCAGGGGAGAGGGTCGCATTGCTAGCACCCATTGTCAAGGGGCGCAAGGGACACTACCGTGAACTCTTCGAGACGTTGCGTAAGAAGGGGTACATATATGCTAGAATTGATGGGGAGATGGTGGAGTTTTCAGCGGGTCTAAAGTTGGATCGCTACAAAACGCACTATATAGATTTGGTTATCGACCGCATCAAAGTCGATGTTGAGGATCGTGAAAGGATCATAAAATCGTTGCGTGAGGCGATGCGACAAGGCGAAGGTACGATGTCGTTGTATAGCTACAAATCAGATTCGTCACGTTTTTACTCTCGCCACTTGATGTGCCCTTCGACAGGAGTTGCATTTGAAGAGCCGGCACCTCACACATTCTCTTTTAACTCACCCAAGGGGGCGTGTCCAAAGTGCAATGGGTTAGGCGAAGAGGCGGTATACGATCGAGAGAAGATTATCCCCAATGCGAAACTTTCGCTACGTGAGGGAGGTGTTGAGCCGCTAGGAAAGTTTCGCAATAATATGTTGTTTGCGATGATTGCTACGTTGGGTCAGCGTCATAACTTCTCGATAGATGATCCGATTGATGAGATCGACGATGAGGGTATCAATGCAATACTCTACGGAGATTCGGAGCCTCTGCGTATAAATATGGCGGAGTTCACCTATGACCATGGGGTGCGACTAATCACGTGGGAGGGTATGGCGGAGTTTATCTCTGCCACCGTAGATCCCGAATCTCGAAAGGGGGAGAAGTGGAGAGAGCAGTTTCTTGTTACCAAAAAATGTAGCCTCTGCGGAGGAAGCCGCCTGCGTCAAGAGGCGTTGTATTTTCGCATAGCGGATAAGAATATCGCTCAAATATGTGCTATGTCTATAGATTCACTTTCGGTGTGGATGGAGGGCATAGAGGATTATATGACCCCTAAAGAGTTGAAAATTGCTACGGAGTTAATCAAAGAGATTCGTGAGAGACTTAAATTTCTTCGAGAGGTGGGGTTGGGATATTTATCGCTCAGTCGTGCATCAAGGTCTCTGTCAGGTGGCGAGAGTCAGCGTATTAGACTTGCGACACAGGTCGGTTCGAAACTCGTGAATGTACTCTACATACTCGATGAGCCGAGTATAGGTTTGCACCAAAGAGACAACGAACGTCTGATAAATTCACTCAAGGGGTTGCGAGATGGGGGAAACTCGGTGATTGTTGTGGAGCATGATGAAGATATGATGCGTGCGGCAGATTTTATCGTCGACGTGGGACCTTTAGCAGGGCGCAGAGGTGGCGAGATTGTGGCACAGGGTGATTTTGAGCAGATCAAAGCCTCTGACTCTATAACGGCAGATTACCTCACGGGACGACGAAAAATAGAGCCTCTACCTTCACCAAGAGAGGGATCGGGTAAATTTATAAAGATTAAAAATGCACGTGGTAATAATCTCAAAGGGGTCGATGTAGAGTTTCCTCTAGGTAAATTAATCTGCGTAACGGGGGTTAGCGGTTCTGGTAAATCGACACTTATAAATGAGACGCTGCGACCAATTTTAAGTCGAGAGCTATATCGCTCCTACGACCAACCTTTGGAGTATGACTCGGTGGAGGGGATCGAGAGTGTCGATAAATTGGTGGTGGTGGATCAATCTCCTATTGGGCACACACCACGCAGTAACCCAGCGACATACACGGGTCTGTTTGGGGATATTCGTAAGTTGTATGAGTCGACACCCGATGCGCAAATACGAGGTTTCAAGGCGGGGCGTTTTTCGTTTAATGTCAAGGGCGGACGATGCGAAGAGTGTCGTGGAGCTGGGGTGCAGACTATAGAGATGAATTTTTTGCCCGATGTATATGTCACATGTAAGGTGTGTGGTGGCAAGAGATACAATCGTGAAACTTTGGAGGTTCGATACAAGGGTAAAAGCATTGGCGATGTTCTAAACATGACATTTAATATGGCAGCGGAGTTTTTTGAACATATACCTCATATCAGCCAAAAGATCAAGGCGGTGCGTGATGTAGGTTTAGGATATTTGACTTTGGGGCAGCCGTGTACAACTCTTTCGGGTGGTGAGTGTCAACGCATAAAACTGTCGAGTGAGTTGTCGAAACGAGACACGGGAAGTACACTTTATATCTTCGATGAGCCCACTACGGGACTCCATTTTGAGGATGTTCGCCAGTTGATGGATGTGCTACAAAAATTGGTAGATCGTGGCAATACGGCGATTGTTATTGAACATAATCTGGATGTAATAAAGATTGCAGATCACATAATCGACATCGGAGCAGAGGGTGGCGAAGCTGGTGGAAAGGTTATTGTATGTGGTACTCCATATCAAGTTGCCGCATGTGAAGAGAGTTATACGGGGCAATTTTTGAGGAAGATATTAATATAATATAGGTATTAAATAAAATTTAACCTTACAATAAGTTTGTATATTAGAATAAAATTTATAGCTTTGTGGGTCTGAAATAGGTAGAAACATTAAAATACAAAAACAATTAATACAAAGATGAAAAAAACAATTCTAGCGGCTACTTTGGCCGTAGCTGCTCTTGCGGCAACATCATGTGGTGGAGAGCAAAGTACAGGCTACATCAGCATGGGAAAAACCTCTAAGATTGACTCTCTATCTTATGCGTTGGGTACAAATATCGCATTTGGCGTTTCGCAACAAATGGGCGATATACCAATGGATTTTGAGACTATCACAGAGGCTTTTGAGAGTGCGGTATTTGAGAAGAATGAGCTTACTCACGAGGAGGCTATCGAGGTTCTTAGAGATTACTTTATGAACAAACGTCGTGATAGAGCTGCTCAAGTAGAGGCTGCTCGTCAAGAGGCTGATAGTATCGCAATCGCAGGTGGCGCAGACCCAGCAGAGGTTGCTGCTGCACGTACTGCACTAAAGGCAGATGCTGCAATGTTCGAGAGTGAGGCAGAGCGCAAAGAGGTGTCGTATGCATTTGGAATCGACCTTGGTACAAACATTAGAGAGGTAGATTTCCCAGTTCAAGTATATTGGATCAAGAAGGGTCTTACGGATGCTGATAATGGATCATCGATCTTCGGAGCTGACGAGGCTCGTGAGTTCTTGACTAACTATTTCGAGGTTGTTCGCCCTGCAGAGTTGGCTAAGATTCAAGCTGAGGAGTTGGCTAAGATCGCTAAGCAAAAGGGTGTTGTGACAACTGAGTCGGGTCTTATGTATCGTATCGAGAAGGAGGGAGATGACCTTTTCGCAAAAGATGATCGTGATGTAGTTAAGGTATTCTACACAGGTAAGACAATTAGTTCGGGTGAGGTGTTTGATACAAATCGTTTCGCAGATCGTGACGAGGCTCAACAAGAGGCTATGTTGGTTCAAAACCCAGATGCTGCAACTGCAGATCAGCCTATTGAGTTCCCTCTAAACCGTGTTATCCCAGGTTGGACTGAGGGTATGAAGCTCGTAGGTCGTGGTGGTCGTATCTCGCTTTGGATTCCATCTGAGCTCGCTTATGGTGAGAGAGGATCTGGTCGTGCGATTGGTGCTAACGAGGCTCTATTCTTCGATGTTGAGTTGGTAGATGTTGCTCCTTATGTTGAGGTTGAAAATATTGAGGAGGCTGAGTAATCAGAATCTCTAAGAGTTAAAAAACCGACGAGTCCTTGGCTCGTCGGTTTTTTTATTTATAGTATCTACCTTATCTCACAAAGTGTAATAAAATAGTTCAGAGGTGCAAGTCCGAATTCTCGAACTCGTTAGTACCCAAGAATCCTCATCATCGAGCGGTATGATTGCTCTTTGGCGAAGAGACGGGTGTAGTACTCCGAGTCCCCTTTGTCACGATCTATGATGATGTGTTTAGGTGCGGGAATCAAGCAGTGTTGGATACCTCCAAATCCGCCAAGAGATTCCTGGTACGCTCCCGTATGGAAGAATCCAATGTATTGGGGGTTGTTGGGTTCTAGTTTGGGTAGGAATATTGCGTTGGTATGAGACTCAGCATTGTAGAAATCTTCGCTATCGCAAGTGAGTCCACCGAGGAAAACTCGCTGATACTCCTTGTTCCAGTTGTTGATTGCAAGCATGATGTATCGTTGGTTAAGTCCCCATGTGTCGGGTAGGGTAGTGATGAACGATGAGTCGATCATATACCAAAACTCACGATCGTTCTGTTGTTTCTGGTTGACAATAGAGAATAGCGATGCTCCGCTTTCACCTACAGTGAATGATCCGAACTCAGTGAATATGTTTGGCTCGTCTATGCTGTTTTGCTCACATATGTGTTTAATCTGTGCGACAATCTCCTCCGTTAGGTACTCATAGTCGTACTCGAAGTTGAGAGAGTTCTTGAAAGGGAATCCTCCTCCGATGTTGAGGCTGTCGAGCTCTGGGCATATCGCCTTTAGCTCGCAATATACATTTAGACACTTCGACAACTCGTTCCAATAGTATGCTGTATCTTTGATTCCGGTGTTGATAAAGAAGTGTAGCATCTTGAGCTGAAACTTCTTATTCTTCTTGATTTTTGTTTTGTAAAAATCGATGATCTCGTGGTATCTAATTCCGAGACGAGAGGTGTAGAAATCAAACTTAGGACCCTCCTCGGAGGCGATACGGATACCCACCTTGCATGGCTTATCTATCGCAGCATCAAGTAGTTCAATCTCGTCCATGTTGTCGATAACTGTCACTGTATTTTCGAAACCTTCGTTGATGAGGGTTGCGATGTTTTCGACATATTGCGGACGTTTGAATCCATTGCAAATAATGAAACGATCCTTATCGAAGATGCCTCCATCGTAGAGAGCTTTGATGATGTGGATATCATACGCTGAGGATGTTTCGAGGTGGATATCATTTTTGAGAGCCTCCTCCATAACGAATGAGAAGTGGCTCGATTTCGAACAGTAGCAGTAGTTGTATGACCCCTTGTAGTCGACCTTTGCCATAGCAACATTGAACATTCTCTTGGCACGATTGATCTGTTGAGAGATCTTCGGAAGATATGTAATTTTGAGAGGCGTTCCATACTGTTTGATGATATCCATAAGTGGGATGTCGTGGAAATTCAGCTCATTATCCTCTACCGAAAACTCATCTTGAGGGAAGTCGAATGTTTGATCTATAAGGTCAATATACTTATTCTTCATCGTTTGATTTTGTTAATTTTTACAATCCATCTTTGCTACATTGTCAAAAACGAGTGAATGTAGCTGAGTTACATTCGTTGATTTGACGCCACAAAGTAGCTAATTTTTTTTGAGATAGGCAACTCTTTGAGCAACATTTATATGCGTATTCACTAAATTATCGCAAATTCGCTTTTATATTAGCTATAAATTTACTATTTTTGACCTCTAAATAAGAAGTTTATACCGTGTTGACAGAACTAATTTCACAATATCTCGAAACCCACCGTCGATTAAATATCCCCGGTGTTGGTGCATTTATGGTAAAAGGTGATCCCCATGAGGTGCTCTTTTCGGAGCTGCTAAAGAGGGATGATGGTGTGTTGCGTACTCTTCTTCTTGATAGCGGAATGCGTGATATAGAGGCTGCTGCAGCTGTTGATCGTTTTGTGTTTGAACTTCGCCATGCAACTGAGTTGGAGGGTGGAGAGTTCGTAATGGAGGGGTTTGGAGTGTTGCGTCGTGTGGAGGGTGGTAAACTCCATTTCGAAGAGTATGCGACACCACAACTTACATCACAGCCCGTAATAGAGAAGGAGCAGATAGAGGAGGTGAAGCCTACGCAAGAGGAGTCTATGTCACAACAGCAGACTCAAGAGCGAGAAGTAGAAGAGTCATCGGAGCGACCAAAATTAACAGAGCAACGAATTAAGGAGTTGTACGCATCACCTAAGACATTCAGAGAGCGAGATTCAGATATCGAGGATTTGACATATAGCAAACGACAAAAACCACTCGGGGGATACACCTATGTGCAAAATGGAGGTAAAAAACGAGGTGTCGATAAGATGCTGCTCTTTGGAATTATTGCGGCATTGTTGGCTTTGGGTGTGATCGCTTATGGCTATTATGTAGGGTATATGATGGGGGGGGACTCTCTATTTGGAGATAATATGGAGGAGGTGTCGACGTCGATAAATGTTGATGCGACGATGACATTTCATGAGGATCAGAAGGGTGTTTTAGAGTAGAAAAAGTATGGAATTAACCTCAATAAAGCAACGGTTTTCGATTATCGGAAACTCTCCGCTGCTCAATAGGGCATTGGAGGTTGCAGTGCGTGTGGCGTCGACTGATTTGTCGGTTTTGGTCACAGGAGAGAGTGGTGTGGGTAAGGAGTTTTTTCCGCAGGTTATACATGCTCATTCGTCGAGAAAACATAATAAATATATCGCAGTTAACTGTGGTGCTATTCCGGAGGGAACGATTGATTCGGAACTTTTTGGTCATGAAAAAGGCTCATTTACTGGGGCTTTGGAGGGGCGAAAAGGTTATTTCGAAGAGGCTGATGGGGGAACGATATTTCTGGACGAGGTTGCAGAACTGCCTCTATCGACACAGGTGCGATTGCTTAGAATTCTCCAAACGGGGGAGTTTATGAGGGTCGGTTCGGCGAAGGTGCAAAAGACAAATGTGAGGGTTGTGGCGGCAACAAATGTCGCACTGCAACAAGCAATAGAGGAGGGGCGGTTTCGTGAGGATCTCTTCTATAGATTAAATACAGTGCCGATTGTTGTCCCTGCGCTAAGGGAGAGACGAGAGGATATATATCTGCTGTTTAGGAAGTTTGCATCCGACGTGGCGGTGCAGTATCGGATGCCGGCAATATCGCTTAGTGAATCGGCACGAGAGATGTTGGAGGGGTATTATTGGCGAGGAAATATTCGTCAGTTGAAGAATGTAGCGGAGCAAATATCTGCCATAGAACAGGCACGAGTTATAACGCCCGATATTTTGCAGCGATATCTTCCCGATCAGTCAACGTCGTCGTTGGGGGGTGGAGGTGTTGTAATGCGAGCGTCGACTTCGGAGGATGGTTTTGGTAGCTCGTCGGAGAGAGAGCTGCTTTATAAAATACTCTTCGATATGCGTTCCGATATCAACGACTTGAAACGAATGATGATGGAGATGATGCAGTCGGGAGGGGGAGCAAAACCATCGACACAGCCATCTTCGCATGAGTCGCAAATTGTTGGATTGTTGCCAACGGCTCAGAGAGATGATGAGTTTTATGCTGAGAGTGAAGAGGTTGTGGATGATTATCCACGTGAGTACACCAAAGCCGATATGCAGCGAGAGCAGATAATCCGTGCGTTGCGTCGAAATGGAGGAAAGCGTCGAGAGGCAGCAGCGGAACTTTTTATGTCGGAGAGGACACTATATCGCAAGATAAAGGAGTTAGATATAGATGAAATATAGAGAGAGGGTGGCGAAATTTTTGAGCTATCTCTTACATATAATACATAATACAAAAGAGTTGAAAAAGATTGTAAATTTAGTGATATTGAGCCTCTCGGTTTTATTGGTGGGGTGTGGTTATACGGTGGGTTATACGTTGTCGGGAGCATCTATTCCTCCCGATGCAAAGAGCTATTCGGTGGCGTACTTCCCCAATAATGCGACGATGGTAGCTCCAATTTTGAGCTCCACGATGACGGATGCTTTAAAGGAGTATTTTAATAAACGTACACGCTTGACATCGGTTAGCGAGGGTGGGGACTTTGCGTTCGAGGGAGAGATCACGAACTACACATCAACTACGGCATCCGTGTCGGCGAGTTCGACGAGTGATTATGGAGCACTTAACCGCTTGACAATAACGGTGAAGGTTCGTTTTACAAATGCGTTGGATGATGCGGCGTCGTTTAATAGAACATTTTCAGCATTTGCGGATTATGAGTCGACTAAGCTCCTCACGGAGGTGGAGGGTGAATTGATTCCCGAAATTGTGGATCAGATCGTTGATGATATATTCCAAGCATCTGCATCAAACTGGTAAAATTATGAGTCATAACCACATAACACCATTATACCCTTGGTACAACCCCTCTCGAATCTCGGCATGGAGATCGACAGGAGAGGGGGAGGCTATGGCTCGACTGTTGATAAAAAATCGACCGTTGTTAGTTGCTTCTCTTGAGCAAATAGAGTTGGAGTTGCCACACAATGAGATTTTGCAAGAGAGTGATACTCAGGAGGTAGAGGTTGTCGAAGAGTTGTCGACACAGAACAC
>JAWXSU010000069.1:0-8574 GCA_044434245.1 Rikenellaceae bacterium
GATTGAAAACAAGCTAAATAATCGACCTCGTAAAAGGCTCGGATACCTCACGCCAAATGAAAAATTCAAACAAATATTAACTATGAATTCAGTTGCATTTGCAGGTTGAATTCAGCAAACATAATTAACGTGAGTTAGAAAATTCGGACTCACACCTCTTAGGAAGCGTCAGCGACTAAGCCCACTCTCCGAGAGAGGGGGGTGAAGTAAAACATAATTATCGAACTCACGTTAACTATTGTCGGAAGTGAACCATAGGAAACATCTTCTGTGTGAACTCCAAAAGTCCGCTCTCTGAAATTGGGCTGGGGTATGTCATGACAAGTAGCTCCACACGCTCATCCCCGATATATGGAGGGTGTGAGTATGGGTGAACATTGAGCGTGAATCCCTCACGCTCGTAGAATCCAATGCGTCGATGGGTGATATCATCTGTGGGATGTTCCACCTCAAGGAGTATCATCGTTGAACTCTCCTGTTTGAATGCACCGAGAATTTTTTTGCCCCAACCTCCATTGCGTAGCGACGGTAGTGTAGCGAGGTGTTCGATATATCTTATATTGTCAAAATCCCACCATCCAATAACCCCGATGAGACTCTCGCCATCGACAAGTGCATCGAAGTGATATGATGTACGCTGCATGGTTTCTATCTGATACTCTAGCGTGCGTCTTTCATTCTCGGGGAATGCACTCTCGTATAGCTCCCAACACTCAGCGAAGTGGCAGCTATCTTTTGTTGTGATGTTAACTCTTTTCATTTCGAATTTAGCGGATCTCTTCAATGTATAATTTGTAGAATCTATCCTTTATCTCATCCCTTACTCTTCGGAACTCACTCTTCACAAATTCGGGTGTACCCGAAGCGTGCGATGGGTCGTCGAAACCTATGTGTAGTCGGTGTTTAACATCGCCCGAGAAATTAGGACAACTCTCGTTAGCACCACCACATACGGTGATTACATAGTCCCACGACTCATCTAAATATCTCTCCACGGGGTCTGAAGTGTGGTGTGATATATCTATTCCCACCTCCGCCATCGCCTCCACAGCTCCCGCATTTAGCTTACCTGCCGCAGCTGTTCCGGCAGAGCAGACGATGATATTTGCGTCGAATGATTGAAGAAACCCGTGCGCCATTTGACTGCGGCAGCTATTTCCTGTGCATAGAATCAGTGCTTTCATATATTCTCTTATTTTAGGGCGAAGGTAGAACTCCCTCTTAAACTTCATTTTCTGCTATTCGCATCTCGGAAATTCAAGTAAACTTGATTTTTCTCGATTTGTCATCAGTCGGAATGGGGTATAGCTCCCTATGAGGTGTTCTCCTTACGTCGAACTCATGTTATTTTAGCAACATAGCAAGTTTAGCCTCCACCTGCAATTTAAACTCCTCGGGGTTACTCTTGGCTGTGGCGAAACCGATATCGGTCATATTGTTACAAAACTCCTTACCTCCCTCCCATTTGTTGACCAGAAGCGACGATGGTGAGACTTCATATCTATCGGCGATTTGCTCCCCTTCGTGAGTCGTGATATCTATGATCGACATTTGGAGTCGACCATCTCGAAGCTCTTTGGTGAATTTTTTATTTATAACTTCTGTTGTAAGCTCCTCTATCGCACGACATGTATCACAACGTTGCTTGCCATGGAAGTATAGTACCTCCACAACCTCGCCTTTGGGTTCGCCCTTACAGATCGTCTTCTCCTTGTTATCCTCTGCTATTGTACACTCTGTATTGTTATCGCCCTTCGAAATTTTATTTTTTGGACTCGAAATACATGAGCCCATGATTATTACCAACGCTATCGCACTAAAAAAAACTCTCTTCATCTACTACTTTAAAAACTCCTTAATTTCACTAACTGATGGCTTCTTGCCCGAAAACAAAACTTTACCATCTACTACCATTGCGGGTGTTGACATCACGTTGTACTCCATGATCTGCATCAAATCCTCCACTTTGGTTACTGTGGCATCAATTCCTAGTTGAGCCACTGCCTCTTGTGCTCTCTCGAATACGAGTTTGCACCCAGCACATCCAGTGCCTAATATTATAATATCCATGACTTTAACTTTTATCATTCGCCATATTACGAACGTTATTATTAAAAAAATATTGTCTCTATTTACAACACGGTTTTTTCGATATGCAGCTGTCAAATAACTCCGAAAATATAGCCTTTGCCTCAATCCAATTCTCTCGGCAGATGCAATATTTAACCTTCGGTTGTATAACCTCACCTTGAATCAACCCCGCATTCTTAAGCTCCGTGAGGTGTTGCGAAACTGTCGCTTTGCATATCGGCAGCACTTCGTGTATCTCTCCAAAGTAGCAGCTCTCTTGATTAGCTAAGAAGTTCATAATAGCTATACGTGCCGGATGCCCTAACGCTTTGGCTATACGTGCTAGTTTCTCTTGGTTGGGGAGGTATATCTTCTCTGTGTTATCCATATCTGTTTGCAAATATACGAACATTATTTTGATTTTCCAAACGTTAATTCGTTTATTTGCGAACAGATGCCATATGTCGATAATAGATAAATCACTTTACTACTCTTGGTTTTGGCTCTTTACCTCCTCCAAGAATTTTTGAGATACTACAACTCTGATAGCTTTGTGGTGAACAGAGAATTCAAATGGTGTTTCGCCTAGAAGCTCACCATCCACCTCGATTTTGATCTCAGGGGTGGATTCGATTTTGATCTTTGCACCACGAGCACTTAGTACATGTCCTATGCGATGTATTCCTCCGTTGAATAGTAGTTTGAAACGAAAGAGAAGGTGCCAAATTTTCACGGGGCGTATCATCGAAATATCCAACAATCCATCATCAGCAATCGCTGTTGGGAGTTGCTGCATTCCACCTCCATTGTATTTGCAGATACCGATTGCGGCACTGAACATCAAATCGTTGTATGTAAGTTTGTCATCTACCCATATCTTTACCCCCGTAGGTTTGTACGAGAAGAATGCACTCAGCATGCTCCATATATATGATAGTTTATTGGTGCGTCCCTTTTTGCGTTGGTGCATAAATACCTTTTGTACACGAGCGTCAAATCCCACACCTGCAACATTTGCCATGTATCGACTTTGTGTGTATTGAGACTCGCAGTAGCTTACCTCGCCGACATCTTGAAGGAACGATCTCTCCTCTTTGATCGCCTTGATCGCATCTTGATACCTACTCGGCATGCCAAATGTCCTCACCCAGTCATTGCCCGTTCCCACGGCAACAACACCTAGTAGTACCTCTGTGGGTGGCACCATATCTTGGATAAATAGTCCATTTACAACCTCATGCACTGTGCCATCCCCTCCCACAACCAATACTTTGCGGAATCCTCTTTTTATAGCTGCTACGGTAAGTTCCACAGCATGGAATTTATGCTCCGTAAATACTGGCTCACACGAAATGTCGGCATCTCTAAGAAGTTTCGATATAAGTGGGTAGTCATCTAACCCTTTACCTGAACCCGCTACGGGATTAACCACAACGAACCATCTATTAGTATCTGTACGTGACATTGTCTACTCTTTTTTTGTCATTTTAATAATCTGTGCACCTTCGCCCCTCTCGAACGCTGCAACGATACTCTTAACCAGAGGGTGGCGCACAATATCTCTTTGGTCGAACTCAACGATCCCTATACCCTTGACACAGCGTAGGTTATCCATCGCCTTGGTGAGTCCGCTATCTCCTTTATGAGCAAGGTCGATTTGTGTGACATCGCCTGTGACAATAAATTTTGCATTTCGCCCCATGCGTGTCAAAAACATTTTAATTTGTGATAGAGTGGTGTTTTGTGCCTCATCGAGTATCACCACAGCATTGTCGAGTGTGCGACCACGCATATATGCTAGCGGAGCTATCTGAACCGTCCCCTCCTCCATATACTTTTGGAGTTTGGCTGGAGGTATCATATCGTTGAGTGCATCGTAGAGAGGTTGCAAGTAAGGATCTAACTTTTCTTTCATATCTCCGGGTAGGAAGCCTAGCTTTTCGCCAGCTTCCACCGCAGGTCGAGTCATGATTATTCGTTTTACCTGTCTCTCTTTAAGGTATTTAACAGCTAGTGCTATGGCAGTGTATGTTTTACCCGAACCCGCTGGTCCGACTCCGAATATAAGGTCATTGGAGTCGAAGAGGGTTGCTAGTTTTTGTTGATTGGGAGTTCTCGCCCTGATTATTGCACCGTTGTTTCCGTAGACGATTACATCTTTGTCGACACGTGTCTCAACTTCGATTTTTACCCCCGAGAATGCTTGGTTTACGACCTCTTCGGAGATGTGTCCATATTTAATATAATATGCCACCAACCCCTCTAGTCGTTGTTCAAATTTGCGGGTTGTCTCGTCATCGCCGAGCACTTTGATTGAGCTCCCTCTGGCTACAATTTTGAGCTCTGGATTTAGAGCTTTTATCTGCTCTAAGTATTGGTCTCTATTGCCATATAACTCACGAGGGTCAACACCCTCCAACTCAATCTCTTTGTGCATATCACTCATTGGTGTTGTTATTTTGTGTTCTGGATATTTGTACATAGAACTCTCCTAAAATCTGAAACCTGCCGTTATGTCTATTGTAGACATTCGGATTTTATAGGCGTCGTAGCTTGATTCAAACTCATTGCTGTTCGAGGTGAAACGCCCCGAGTAGCGAAGGTCTATAACGAAGTTGCTGATTATATTGTAAGATAACCCTGCGACATACCCCACGCTACTTTTGATGCTACCAAACTCGTACATGTCTCCATTTTTGAGGGTGAGGTCATTATTGCACATCAACGAAAACGAGGGTCCAACATGCAACTTGAGGTTGCTTGTGATATCAAAACCTACCATTATCGGGAAGTCGATGCTGCTATTTTTAAGCTCTGCACCCTTGAGTCCAGCGTTATCTTTTGTGAAATCTATTGTAAATGTGCTGTACCAAAGTTCGGGGACAATTTCTATATTGCCAAAATCAGCTCCCCACATTATGCCCGCTTTGAAACCAACATTGTTCGATACATCAGCTCCATTTCCCTCGATCACGAGGTTTGGAATTGTCACACCTGCAGCTACACCATACACCATAGTGACGCTGTTGCTCAATGATGAAGTCGATTGTGAGGTGTAGTGTTGTTGAACTTTTTGAGGTTTGGGTTTACGTTGAGCCATAGCCGCTGTTGTGCAGAGTGCTATGAGTAGAGTGGTGAGTATAAATTTTAGCTTCATATTTGTTAAATTTATCCATAATACCCCCAAAGTTACACTTTTTTATTGAATTATGAACTCATTGAGCATTAAAATTTCGAGATGACCAAAAAATAGACTATCTTTGTGGCTTAAATAATAATTAAGATTCAGATATGGCATTAGTTGCGATAGTAGGCCGACCCAACGTCGGGAAAAGTACCCTTTTTAACCGCCTCGTGGGTGAGCGTAAAGCGATTGTAGATTCAACCGCAGGAACGACTCGTGACCGTCACTACGGCAAAACAGATTGGTGCGGAAGGGAGTTCTCGATAATAGATACGGGAGGTTACGCTGTAAATACAGATGATATCTTCGAAGATGAGATTCGTCGCCAGGTGATGCTCGCAATCGAGGAGGCGGATGTGATTTTGTTTCTTGTGGAGGTGATGACAGGTATCACAGACCTTGACGAGATGGTGGCAAATGTTCTTCGACGTACATCCAAGAAGGTAATATTGGTGTGTAACAAGGTTGATAACAATAATCAAGTATATATGTCTCATGAGTTTTACTCGTTGGGACTCGGAGATGAGATTCACTGTATATCATCTATGAGCGGCTCGGGAACGGGTGATTTGATGGACGATATTGTTAAGGCACTTCCTACGGATGAATTTGTAGAGGAGATCGACCCAACACTTCCTCGTATCACAATCGTGGGGCGTCCAAATGTGGGTAAGTCATCTATTACAAATGCACTTCTTGGTGAGGAGCGTAATATTGTGACTCCTATCGCTGGCACTACACGTGACTCGATACACTCTCGATACAACAAGTTTGGAATGGATTTCTACTTGGTCGACACGGCGGGTATGCGTCGTAAAAATCGAGAGATGGAGGATTTGGAGTTCTACTCTGTGATGCGCTCTATTCGTGCCATTGAGGCGTCGGATGTGTGTGTGTTGATGTTGGATGCACAACAGGGGTTGGAGCAGCAGGATCTTAATATCCACAACCTAGTGGTGAGAAACCGTAAGGGTTGTGTCGTGGTGGTCAATAAGTGGGATCTCATCGAGAAGAATAGTAATACGATGAAGGAGTGGAAAGAGCAGATCGAGAGAAAGTTAGCTCCATTCAACGATATTCCGATTATATTTACCTCGGTGCTCAACAAGCAACGTATTTTGGATGTGCTCCAAACTGCGATACAGGTGTTCGAAAATCGTAAGCGAAGAGTTGCAACACACAAACTTAACGACTTCTTCTTGCCTATTATTGAGAACTATCCACCGCCATCAATTAAGGGTAAGTACATCAAGATCAAATATGTGATGCAGCTCCCGACACCAACGCCACAATTTGCGTTCTTTGTGAATCTGCCTCAATATATCAAAGATCCATATCGCCGCTTTTTGGAGAATAAACTTCGTGCGGAGTGGGAGTTCTCGGGTGTGCCGATTCAAATCTATTTCCGCCAAAAGTAAGAATCTCTTTAAGTTTTTTTGGTGTGAGGATTTAACATATAATATTTATAGCTGTCTAATTTTATAGGCAGCTTTTTTTGTGCGTATATATAAACCAAAATATCAAATAATGAAACTAAACAAAATTTTAACTACTGCTCTTGCCGCATGTTGCAGCTTTGCAGTTATGGCTCAAACTCTGAGTTATCCGCTTGTGTCTACGGGGCAGGTGGAGTGTTATGATCTTAATGGTGAGAAGATTAAAACACCAAAGAGTGGAGATGAACTCTATGGTCAGGATGGAAACTACAAGGCTGGTTTGCCAATGTCTTACAAGGATAATGGTGATGGCACGGTGAGTGATCTAAACACAGGTCTTATGTGGGAGCAAACGCCAGCAGCGGGTCCAGTGACATGGGCTGAGGCGCAAAAATATTGCGATGAATTGAATTTGGCAGGGCATGGTGATTGGCGACTTCCCACACTTAAGGAGTTGTACTCTATAAGCAATTTTAGCGCAGGTTGGCCATATCTCGACACTAAATATTTTAAACTCTCGGTTGAGGGTCGTGTAGATAAAGATGAGCAATATTGGGGTCAAGAGAAGTATGTAGGTGAGACTGTTGAGGGTCGAGGTAATGCAGCTTTTGGAGTGAATCACGCCACAGGACACATCAAGGCGTATCCAGCAGGTGGAGATGGAGGTGAAAGAGGTGGAGATCGTCCGCAACAAGCTCGACAAAGAGGAGGACAAAGGGATCAACAAGGTGGACGTCCACCTATGCCTCAGGGAGCGGATTCTTTGCGTCGTCCTCCAATGCCGGACTCTGCACGTATGGCTAATATGCCTGATTCATTGCGTCGTCAAGCTCCACCACTACAACAAGGAGAACAAGCACAACGTCCACCTCAGGGACAACAAGGCGGTCAACGTCAAGGTGGTCAACGCCCACAGATGGCAGGAGGTCAGCAGGGTGGTGGTGCACCACAAATGATGGGTAACCCGATGCAAAAGCGTGTGCGTGCCGTGAGGGGTGATCTATATGGAGTGAATAATTTCGTCGATAATGGTGATGGTACAATATCTGATAAAGCGACTGGTCTAATGTGGGCAAAGAGCGATAATGGCGAGGGTGTAATGTGGGCAGATGCTGTGAAATATGCAGAGTCATCGGAGTTGGCAGGTCACACAGATTGGAGATTGCCAAACGTCAAGGAGTTGCAATCTATTGTGGATTATCGTTATGCTCCAAGTAGTAAAGAGTTTAAACCCGCAATAGATCCGATGTTCAACTGTACCCCATTTGTAAATGAGGCTAAAGTGGATGATTATGGATACTACTGGACAAATACTTCGGCACTCTTTAGAGCTGACTCACCATTTTATTTTGCATGGTATGTTGCATTTGGACGTGCAGTGAATGGTCAAGGTCTCGATATGCATGGTGCAGGCGCAGTGCGTTTTGACTCTAAGAGCAAAGGTGTCGCAGTCGAAGGTGGTGAGGAGCGTTACAATAACTTCGTGAGATTGGTGCGTGTGGAGAGGTAGAATCGATAAGTTCGATTTTTCGATTTGGTATAAAAGTCAACATTTTGATCGAATTTATTCGAAACCAAAATGTTGACTTTATTATTTTTATACCCTAAGCATCAATGCTCTTAAGCATCAATACCCTAAGCATCAATACCCTAAGCATCAATACCCTAAGCATCAATATTAGCGTAGTGTGCATTCTTTTCGATGAACTCTCTACGTGGTGGAACTTCATCTCCCATGAGCATCGAGAATACATGATCCGCCTCCGCAGCATTGTCGATTGTTACTTGGCGAAGGATGCGTGTCTCGGGATCCATTGTTGTGTCCCAAAGTTGCTTTGCATTCATCTCTCCAAGACCTTTATATCGTTGGATATTAACTCCCTT
>JAWXSU010000070.1:0-8446 GCA_044434245.1 Rikenellaceae bacterium
ACCTGCGAAGATTGCCGCCTCGTCACCTCCCGTGCCGCCACGAATCTCGACAATTGCGTTCTTATTATCTTGAGGGTCTTTGGGGATTAGGAGCAATTTAATCTCCTCCTCCATCTGCTCCAAGGCTGGTTCGAGGGTGTTGATCTCCTCACGTGCCATCTCTCGAAACTCCTCATCCTTCTCGTTCGCCAAAACATCCTTCGCCTCGGCGAGGTTTGCAAGTGCGGTGCGGAACTTGTCCGAAGTTTCGATAATTGGTTTAAGCTCCTTGTACTCCTTGGTGAGTTGGATATATTGTTTAACATCCGAAATCACTTCGGGGTCGGTGAGCTTCTCGCCCATCTCTTCGTACTTGAGTTTTAGACCATCAAGGCGAATGAGTATTGAATTATCTGCCATTGTATTATATTATGTTATTCTTTTTCTGATGTGTTTATTACCTTTAGCCAATCGAGCAACGCATCTCTCCACTCATCCTGAAAAGGCACTTCATTCATTCCCCATCCGTGACCACCTTCGGGGTAGATGTGTAAAGATGCTGCTATGCCAAATTTTTTGAGAGCGTTGTAGTAGAGCGTGCTATTTAGTGTTGGAACTATCTTGTCGTCATCGCAATGTAACATTATCGCAGGTGGGGTAGTGGTACTCACTCGCTTGTCGGCGGAGTATTTGTCGGTCTGCTCCTGTGTGCGCTCCTTACCTATCATTCTATCAAATGAACCTTTGTCGCCCACTCCTCCCTCACTCGAAATCACGGGGTAGAAGAGTATTGTGAAGTTGGGTTTTTCATCGTCTGCAGGGATTGTAGATGCAACTGCTGCCACGTGACCACCTGCCGACGAGCCAACTATTCCAACTTTATCTGCCGAAAATCCAAACTTTGAGGCTTGAGTACGCATAACTCTTATACCCTCTACTGCATCCTCTACAGGTACTTCGGGCACTCCATTTGGAAAACGATACTTAAGCACCGCTGCTGTGATACCGTTCTCGGCAAACCATTGAGCCATAAGAAAACCTTCACGATCCATTGCGTGGATTACGTAACCTCCTCCTGGAGCAATAACTACCGCTTGGTCACCTTTGTTTTCGCCCTTAGCTTCGTATATCAGAAGTTGAGCTGTGGTGACATTTTGCAAAATATTGGGGCGTCGTTCACTCTCCTCTTCAGTGACTCCATTGGAGTGAGGGGCAGTGTCGTTGCTCCAAAGTGTAATACAATGATCCTCACCATAGCTAATGCTCTTGGCTGCGAGGGGTGTGATTGCTGTAATTAAAACGGCAAGAAAGGTTACGATATTTTTCATTAGTATACGATATTAATAATTTTTTTAGGTACAACGATCACCTTCTTGGGTGATTTGCCCTCCAACCACTTCTGTGCTGTCTCTTTAGTGAGTATATCTTTTTCGATATCTTTGGGGTTCATGCCAAGATCGTACGTCTGTTTGAAACGCAACTTGCCATTCATCATCACGGGGTACTCGAATGAACTCTCCACCAAATAGCTCTCCTCGCACACAGGGTACTCAGCATCAAATACCGAACCCTCTATACCGGCTACCTCCCATAACTCCTCTGCTATGTGTGGTGCAAATGGTGCTATGAGGATGGTTAGAGGAAGTGCGATTTCGCGCTTGTTGCACTCTCCAAGTTCGTTTAAGCAGATCATAAATGCCGCAACAGAGGTGTTGAATGAGAAATTCTCGATATCTTCACGTATCTTCTTGATCGTCTTGTGTAGAGTTTTGAGTTCTTTGTCGGTAGCCTTCTCTTCGTTTAGAGCGAGTACCCCCTCACGGTTATAGTATAGTCTCCAGAATTTGCGTAGGAACTTGTGTACTCCATCAATTCCATTGGTATCCCAAGGTTTCGATTGCTCTAGTGGACCAAGGAACATCTCGTACATACGCAGTGTGTCCGCACCGTAGTTCTCCACAATCATATCGGGGTTTACTACATTGTACATCGACTTCGACATCTTTTCCACAGCCCAGCCGCATACGTATTTGCCATCCTCCAATTCAAACTCTGCGTTCGCATAATCGGGCATCCACGTCTTGAATGCCTCGGTGTCGAGGATGTCGTTCTTGACGATATTTACATCTACGTGAATCTCCTGCGTGTCGTAGTCGCCTTTGAGTCCTAGGGATACAAATTTGTTGGTGCCCACAACTCTATACACGAAGTTCGAGCGACCTTGAATCATACCTTGGTTCACGAGTTTCTTGAATGGCTCGCTTTCGCAGATGTAGCCCAAGTCGTATAGGAACATATTCCAAAAACGAGAGTACATCAAGTGACCCGTAGCGTGCTCAATTCCTCCGACATATAAATCAACATTTCTCCAATACTCATTTGCCTCCTTCGACACCAAACCTTTGTCGTTGTGTGGATCCATGTAGCGTAGGAAGTATGCCGACGAACCTGCAAATCCTGGCATTGTCGATAACTCGAATGGATGACCCTCCTCGGTGCACCACCCTTCCACTCGTGCTAATGGCGGCTCACCCTGTTCCGTGGGGCCGAAGTTCTCGATTGCGGGGAGCTCCAAGGGGAGTTTATCTTCTGAAAGTGGGTATGCCACATCATCCTTATAGTATACTGGGAATGGTTCACCCCAATATCTTTGGCGTGAAAATATTGCGTCACGAAGGCGATAGTTGGTGAGTTTCTTACCCAAACCTCTACGCTCCACCTCGTCAAACATCTTCACGATTGCATCCTTCACATCCATGCCGTTCAACTCGCCAGAGTTTATAACTGTACCCGATTTAGCGTCATAAGATGCCTCTTCGATGTTACCTCCCTCCACAACGGGGATAATCTCCAGACCAAAGTGGCGAGCAAATGCCCAGTCACGAGAGTCGTGCGCAGGAACTGCCATAATAGCACCTGTTCCGTAGCCTGCCAACACATAATCAGATATGTAGATTGGAATCTCCTTGCCTGTGAATGGGTTTATAGCATACGAACCTGTCGCCACTCCGCTTACACGCTTGGTGTCTGCCATACGCTCTCTCTCCGAACGCTTTTTGGCTTGGAGGATATAATCCTCTACTGCTGTGGCGTTGTCGGCAGTTGTAAGCATCTCGACCCACTCGTGTTCGGGAGCTATAACCATAAATGTTGTTCCGTAGATTGTATCGGGGCGTGTGGTGAAGATCTCCAACTTTTTGTCTGCATGACCCTTGATGTCGAAGAATACCTGTGCTCCTGTTGATTTTCCGATCCAGTTGCGTTGAATCTCCTTGAGTGATTCGCTCCACTCCAATTTGTCGAGTCCTGTGAGCATACGCTCTGCATAGGCGGTAACTCTTAGTAACCACTGCTTCATGCGTTTTTGCTCCACAGGGAATCCTCCACGAACCGACAAACCATCCTTCACCTCGTCATTTGCGAGAACAGTTCCTAATCCTGCACACCAATTCACCATCGTGTCGGCGCGGAATGCAAGGCGGTAGTTTTGGAGGATTGCCTCCCTATCGATCTCTGATTTCGAGTTCCACTCCTCAGCGGAGAATTTAAGTTCTGTAGTTTGTGCTACATTAATTCCCTCTGTTCCTGACATTGCAAATTTTGCAACTAGATTCTCTATTGGCTCTGCCTTTTGAGAGTCGATGTTGTAGTAGTGAGCAAACATCTTTACGAATGCCCATTGAGTCCATTTGTAATACTCCGTGTCGCAGGTGCGCACCTCTCGATCCCAATCGAAACTAAATCCGATTTTGTCCAACTGCTCACGATATCTTGCGACATTTTTGTCGGTAGTGACACGTGGGTGTTGTCCGGTTTGGATAGCGTATTGCTCCGCAGGGAGTCCAAAAGCGTCGTAACCCATAGGGTGCAACACGTTGAATCCGCAGAGTCGCTTGTAGCGTGAATAGATGTCGGATGCAATATATCCGAGTGGGTGACCTACGTGAAGTCCCGCACCCGAGGGGTAGGGGAACATATCGAGGACATAGAATTTAGGTTTCGAGGCATCGACCTCCACCTTGTATGTTTTCTGCTCTCTCCAGCGTTGTTGCCACTTGAGTTCAAGATCTTTGAAATTGTATACCATTGTTAAAAGCGTGAATTGTTCAAAATTAGAGCACAAAGATACAAATTTGTGCGTGGATTTCAAACTCTCTCACTCATTATTATATATAGGTGTATGATTTTATCAATCTTTGTACTATTTTTGTGAAATAAACGTTTAAACTTTAAACAGAAAATTATGCGCAGATATATACTTCTACTCATCTCTCTCGTCGTCTGGTCACCTCTATTTTCGCAGGTGAAGTGGAGCGAACCAACGATCTCACAAGAGGGTGAAAACTACACGCTCTCTATCACCGCCTCTGTCGACGAGGGGTGGCACATTTACGATATGGAGGAGTATGATTTTGGACTTACATCAACATCTCTAAAACTCACTGGTGTTGAGGTGATTGGCGAAGTTAAATCGTCACAAGAGGCGGTGCGTAATTTCGATGAATTGTTTGGTGTAGAGATTGGCTATTTCTCGGGTGAGGTGACGCTGCGTCAAGAGTTTAAACCGACACCAGCAGCGGACGATAAAGTGGGTGTTGTGGTGGAGTGGATGTCGTGTTCTGAGGGGAGCTGTATGCCACCCAGCGAGGAGTATTTCGATGTGAGTCTGCCTCAAGATAATTCGGGGCTGTGGTTGTTAATCTTGGAGGCGGTGTTGTGGGGATTTGCTGCTCTGCTTACTCCATGTGTGTTTCCGATGGTGCCGATGACAATTTCGTTCTTTATGAAGGGGGGAGGAGGTCGTTTGGCGGCGGTCATGTATGGGGCGTTTATTGTGGCGTTGTATACTCTTCCTATTGGAGGTATTGTGTTGGTTACCTATGTTTTAGGAGGTGATGCAGTGATGGCTGATATCTTTAATTGGTTGGCTACTCATTGGTTGCCCAATGTGGTGTTCTTTGCGGTATTTATGATCTTTGCCGCATCGTTTCTCGGGGCGTTTGATATTACGTTGCCTAGCAGTTGGGTCAACAGAAGTGACAGCCATGCAGATAAGGGCGGTGTTGTGGGAATTTTCTTCCTAGCTTTGACGCTTGTATTGGTGTCGTTTTCGTGCACTGGACCTATTGTTGGCACGGTATTAATCGCATCTACGCAGGGGGAATTTTGGACTCCAATAGTTACTATTTTTGCATTTTCGACCGCTTTTGCCCTGCCGTTCGTGGTATTTGCAATGTTTCCCGCATTGCTTAAGAGTGTGCCAAAGAGTGGTGGATGGTTGTCATCGGTGAAGGTCGTGTTGGGATTTTTGGAGATTGCATTGGGCCTTAAATTTTTGAGTGTGGCGGATCAGACCTACCATTGGGGACTGCTCGATAGGGAGATATATTTAGCAATTTGGATTGTGGTATTCTCGCTGTTGGGATTTTATATGTTAGGAAAAATCCGTTTCGCCCACGACTCGCAGGTGAACTCTATCGGGGTGGGGCGACTCGCTTTGGCGATTGTGGTGTTTTCGTTTGTCGTATATATGATACCCGGAATGTGGGGGGCTCCTCTGCGTGGATTGTCGGGATATTTACCGCCGTTGGAGACTCAAGATTTTGTTGTCGGACAGTATGTTACACCGCAGCAATCTAAGGGCGGGAGTGTGAAGTATGGAGATGTAATGCGAAAGTCATTTCCTAATGGGTTAGATGGATTTTATGATTTGGCGGAGGCAAAGGAGTATGCTCGGGAGGTGAATAAACCGTTGCTTATAGATTTCACGGGTCATGGATGTGTCAACTGCCGTGCTATGGAACAAAACGTGTGGAGCGATGCGGAGGTGAATAGAATTCTTCGGGAAGATTATGTAATCGTAGCACTATATATGGATGATAAACATGAATTGCCGCAACAAGATTGGGTCACAACCAATAGGGGCAGAGTGCTTAAAACCATAGGTCGTGTGAACTCATATTTGGCGATGGAGAGGTATGGTGTTAATGCGCAACCATATTATATAATAGAAGGGTTAGATGGAGAGCAGTTAGCTCCAGCTAGGGGATACGACCTAGATGTTGAGGCTTATATCGCTTTTTTGAGGGAAGGGTTGCGTAATTTTCATAAATAGTTTGTAGAAAATATCAAAAATTTTTATAAATTTGTCACCATTAAACAATAAACAAACACACAAATAATATCATGTCAGAATTTATCTATCAAGAGCCTCTTCCAATGGGCGAAGATACTACACAGTATCGTCTTTTGACTAAGGACTTCGTAAAGGTCGTAGAGTGCGACGGTCGAAAAATATTGAAGGTTGACCCTAAGGGTCTTGAGCTATTGTCGAAGGAGGCGTACTCGGATGTGTCGTTCTACTTGCGTGCGGCTCACCTCCAAAAGCTAAATAATATCCTTTGCGATGAGGAGGCTACCGACAACGATAAGTTCGTAGCCTACACTATGCTTCTTAACCAATGTGTGACTGCCGAGGGGGAGTTGCCAACGTGCCAAGATACAGGTACTGCGATATGTGTGGCGAAGAAGGGTGAGGATGTATATACAGGAGTAGACGATGCGGAGTGTATAACTCGTGGAGTGTATGAGACATACAAGGAGCGTAACTTGCGCTACTCTCAAGTTGTCCCATTCACAATGACCGAGGAGAAGAATTCAGGCAACAACTTACCGGCTCAAATTGATATCTATGCAACCAAGGGTAACCACTACAAATTCTTGTTTATGACCAAGGGTGGTGGCTCTGCAAATAAGACATTCTTGTATCAAGAGACTAAGGCGTTGTTGAACGAGGCGTCGCTTACGGCATTTATTAAAAATAAGATCAAGGATTTGGGTACTTCGGCTTGTCCTCCATATCACTTGGCAGTTTGTATCGGTGGTACTTCTGCGGAGATGTGTTTGGCAACTGTAAAGAAGGCATCGGCAGGTTATTTAGATTCGCTTCCAACATCTGGAAACGAGGGCGGAAGATGCTTTAGAGACACAGAGTGGGAGGAGAAGATCCTTAAGATTTGTCAAGAGTGCGGTGTCGGTGCGCAGTTTGGTGGAAAGTATTTGGTGCATGATGTTCGTGTTATACGTGCTCCACGCCATGCGGCATCTTGTCCCGTTGCGATTGGTGTGAGCTGTTCTGCGGATCGTAATATAAAGGCGAAGATCACAGAGGATGGAATCTTCTTGGAGCAGTTAGAGAAGAATCCAGCTCGTTTCCTTCCGTCTCAGCCGCCTGCAATGTCGCCAGCAGTAGATATTGATTTGGATGAGGGAATGGATAAGGTACGTGAGATATTATCGCAATATCCAATCAAAACTCGCTTGAATTTGAAGGGTACACTTATTGTAGCACGTGATATCGCTCACGCACAAATCAAGGCTATGTTGGATGAGGGTAAGGAGATGCCAGAGTATTTCAAGAAGCATCCAGTATACTACGCAGGTCCAGCGAAGACTCCAGCAGGTATGGCATCGGGTAGCTTTGGGCCAACAACAGCGGGTCGTATGGATAGCTATGTTGACCTATTCCAAAAGGCTGGAGGCTCGATGGTGATGGTAGCGAAGGGTAACCGTTCGCAACAGGTGACAGATGCATGTCAAAGCAATGGCGGTTTCTACCTTGGTTCGATCGGAGGTCCTGCGGCGGTGTTGGCGAAAAACTCTATCAAATCGGTTGAGGTTGTCGACTTCCCAGAGTTGGGTATGGAGGCTGTGCGTAAGATATATGTTGAGGACTTCCCAGCGTTTATTATTGTAGATGATAAGGGAAATGATTTTTTTGCAAATTTTAAGCACTAAAATATTAAGTAACAAAAGTATAAGAGCGGAGGGCGAGAGTGCCTTTCGCTCTTGTGCAATAAAATAAAAGTGTTAAACGTTTACACGAATATGATATATAGGTTTTTCACACGGTTATCTCTCACTCTTGTAGTGTTGTGTACTACGCTCTTTTCGGTTTTTGCTGCCGAGGGCGTATCTTTTACCACATCTGCACCTATGATGGTTGCGGTGGGCGAAACTTTTAGGGTCGAATTTGCACTTAATGCATCGCCCGACAGTGATAGTTTTACCGCTCCCGAATTTAAGGGGTTTGATGTGTTGGCAGGTCCGGCAGTGTCGCAGGGGTCGTCTATTCAGATTGTTAATAGCAAGATGACAAAGAGTGTAAATGTATCCTACACATTTGTCCTTGTAGCGCAGGAGGCTGGAGCATTTACCATTCCCGCAGCAAAGGTTAAGGTCGACAAGATGAACTACACCACAAAGCCAATGCCTATAGAGGTTGTCGAGGAGTCACAAAGCGGAGCGTCGACATCACAAAGTGGGGGGGGCTCATCACGACAAAGTGGACAGGAGATTGTAAATCCAGAGGGGCGTATCGCTAAGGATGATATACTTTTGCGAACAATCATATCTCGCAATTCACTCTATAAGGGGGAGCCACTCAGAGCGACAATAAAACTATACT
>JAWXSU010000071.1:0-8427 GCA_044434245.1 Rikenellaceae bacterium
TTTGCTATTGAATTGAAAATATAGTGGTTCTACATTGAGATTTAATAGTGAAAAATATCGCTCCAAGAGTGCTATTAAAAATATGGCAATAATTGTTTTTCACTACTTATAGTGGTTCTACATTGAGATTTAATAGTGAAAAATATTGCTACAAGAGTGCTATTAAAAATATAGCAATAATTGTTTTACACTACTTACTATATTTCTGCCGATATTTTTTTGTATGATGATAGAGCAACCATAAAATTAAACTCCGCATTTATGGCATTCGTATAGATCTGAATCCAACTCAACTGCGCCTGCATAACATCCAAAACCGTCGTCTGCCCTTCGTTGTACGAATAGGTGCTGATATCCAGATTTTCGCTCGCTATAGATAGTGATTTTGCAGCCGACTGCACCTGTGCCTGAGTATCGACAACCGTTGTCCAACCGTTCGTCTCCTCTTGCTCGATTGCATCATGCAATATAACCTCATTTATTGTACTCTCCACCAATGCGGCACGAGCAACAGCTACCGCCTTCCGCCGCTCGGAGAAGTGAAAGATTGTGGCTGAAAATTGCAAAAACACAGAGCCATCAATCCTTGTTTTGCCAGATATATTTGGCAAATATGGCGACCAACTTGCACCCACCCCTCCACTCAACGTTGGATTATAAGTAGCTTTAGACGATCGAATCGCAACCTCAGAGGCATCTTCACTCAAAAGCACTGATTTATAATCTGGTCGACAATCTAATATCATAGCGAGAGGCATCCTATCGGGGAGTGGAACATTCATAACATCCACGCTTTCAGTCACAACCTCCTCATCCGCCATCACTCCTCTTAAAATATTAAAATTATGCAATGCAACTGTATACGACTGCTCTGCCGAGACCAGACTATACTCCGCCTCACTAAGCCGTGTAGCGATCATCAACAAATCGCTCTTTGAAATATACCCATCCTCAAACCGCTTCTCAATCACCACTTTAAGCGACTCTATTATCTTTACATATTCACGCATTGCATCTCGATACCTCCGTGTTGAGACAAGACTCCAATAGGCATAATCCGCAGCATAAACAACCTCCAGCTTCGTGAAATCTACTTCACACAACGCTATTTCACTTTTGATTTTATATGTATCAATCGTTGCATCGACTGACCCTCCTCCATATAACGTTTGAGTCAACTGTGGCTGTACAGCAAAATACCACTGTTTTTGCCCACTTAATTGCCTCATATTATAATCATAACTTCCGCTCACAGAAAGTGTTGGCAGACGAAGGGTTTTGTACTTCTCTAATTCAAAGTTTGAACTTACCAAATTGTTTTGTGATTTTTTAAGATCAAAACTATACTCTAAAACCTGCCCCCGATAATCGCTTGGCGATATCTGCGCAACTGACACACACACATTAAGCACCAACAATAGTGCCGACAAAAACTTTATTTTCATGGCTTAACAGAGTAAAATATTGCATACCAAACAGGAAGAACACAAATAGTAAGTATAGTTGCAACGAACAACCCACCCATAATCGTCGCAGCCATTGCACCAAAAAGAGAGTCAAACAACAGAGGTATCATTCCAAGGATCGTTGTTCCCGAAGCAACAATCACAGGCATCGCCCTACCTCTAGTTGCTTCTATTATAGAATCATAAGGGCTTTTACCTAAACTTTTCAATTCATTTATCTGAGCAACGAGAACCACCCCATTTTTGATATTCATCCCCACCAAACCAAGCAATCCAAGAAGTGCGAAAAAATTAAACATCTTTCCACTCACATACAACCCCGCAACAACACCTATAAATATGAGCGGTATCATAAGTAATATCATCAGCGAATCGCGATAATTCCCAAATAGCAACAACAAAACCACAAAAATCAGCACCATAGTCAATGGGAAATTTTTAGCCAACGCCTCATTTGACTCCACTTGACTCTCCTCCTCTCCAAAAACCCTAAATGAATAACCACTAGGTATCGACACCTTTGAATTTATAGAGCCTAGAAGTTCCGCATACAACTGCTTTGTGTTTACGCCTCTAGCTGGGTCACATTGAGCCTTCATAACTCTCTGTCTGTTAAATCGTTTCACTACCCCTATTTTGTTGCTATACTCGAAATCCGACACCGCCTGCTGCACAGCTCGAAGTTTACCCGAGGGGGAGAAAAGAGGAAGTGTTTGCATATTCATCAAGTTATAATCGTCGATATTTGCATCCTTCAACAATATTGGCATAAACAAATCCCCCTCCCTGTAAACGCCTAAAGCGTAACCACTTGTGGCTAATGTCAACCCATTCGACAAATCACTTCTTGACACACCCACTCTTTGACCACGCATCTGCGAATAACGTGGGCTCCATGTCGGAATCCTATTACCCCAACTATTTCTAATATTTATTGTCCCCTCATTACTCCACATAATACCCTCCACTTCACTCACAAGTCTAGACAACGTATCAATATTATCACCAACAAAACCAAACTCTATCGAAGCATCCGGCACGGGTGAGAGTTTAAACAGTGATGAACGCAACCACACATCCGGAAAATTAGATGTCACAAAATCATAAAATCGACTCTCCATCACCTCCGTTTGATCGCTATCATACACCTCAATAAGGATATTTGCAAAGTTAGCCATCAGCGATGTTGACCCACTAGCGATATAATACCTCGGCGGAGAGCCCCCTACTGTCGTAGATACTTTTTTCACCTCTGGCTGCAACTCTAGCCACTCTTCCATCTTCGCCACCTCCGACTCTGTTGCTTTTATATTGTAGCCATCGGGGAGCACTACATCCGCTCTAAAATAGGGTTTGTCTAGTGATGGAAAAAAGTTCTGAGGCATCGACTCCATGATCTTCATAGACCCCATAAATACCACCACAACAACACCTATTACCCACCATCTCTTGTTTAATAAAAAAGATAAAAATGAATCAAAAAACATATTAAATCTCGTTGTTTTTTGACTTGAAGTATCAGTAGAGGTAATAAATATATAATTCGCAAACATAGGGGTTTGCGTCATAGCCAAGACCCAACTAAGCAATAACGATATAGCCAATACCACAAACAATGGCTTCACAATCTCGGCAACCGCTGACGGGGCGAGATATAGTGGCAAAAACGAAAATATCGCAATTATTGTAGCTCCCAAAAGACTCCACTTCGGAGCATCAGAACCTCCCACAACAGCATCCCGACGCAACACCCCTTGTCGCATCAAATTTTGCGCATTGTCGGTCACAACAATAGCATTATCAACCAACATTCCCATAGCTATAATAAATCCAGCCAAAGAGGTTCTATTCAACCCTTCGCCGATAAACTGCATAACAAGCAGCGTTCCACCGATAGAGAATATTAGCGAAGATCCAATAATAACCCCTGCACGCATACCCATCGCTAACATTATTATTACTATCACAATAGCAACTGACTCAAATAAATTCACAAGAAAAGTATTCGTTGCCTCACGAGCAATTTGATCTTCTGGATACAGTGACACAATATTGATACCCAGCGGTATAACATCATTAAATTGATCTAACACTTTAGATATACTATCCCCTGTTTTCACAATATCAGCACTAGCATCTGTCGCTATTCCAATGCCTATCGCCATGCACCCATCTACTCTCATTATAGACACAGGTGGGTCGACATATCCTCGCTCGACACGGGCGATATCCCCTAGTCTAAATTGTTTCCCATCAGAAGTTATAAGCAGCTGATTTGCAATATCATCAAGCGTTTGATAACCACTATCCTCAAGGATCTTAATCTCCATTTCACCCGCCATCTTGTTGCCACTACTAACAACGCTATTTTGACGACTTATAGTCGCAACTATAGCCTCTGGTCGGATTGAAAAATTCGCAAGTGTCGACAAAGACATATATATATTCACAACAGGCTGTCGCTCTCCCCACAATGTTATCTTCTGAACACCATCGACACCAATTATGGTTGTTTTTATCCTTTGAGCCCACTCCCGGAGCTCACTAAAAGAGTATCCATCATCAGCAGATATGGCGTAATACAATCCATACACATCGCCAAAATCATCACTCACAATTATATCTGAAGCTCCACTTGGCAACTGAGGCGACACATTTAACACTTTGCGCCTTAGCTCATCCCAAAGTTGAACTATCTCACCTGGAGGTGTTGCGGGATCTAATTCCACCATTATCTTAGATAATCCATATTGCGAATCGGATGTGATTTTATATATATTTCGCATAGACTGAATCTCACGCTCAATGGGTTCGGTGATAATTTGCTCAACCTCAAATGGTGTTGCACCCGGGTAACGACATATCACCGAAGCACTTTTAATCACAAATGTCGAGTCCTCTTTCTTACCTAATTCAACGAATGATATAACACCGCCTACTATGCACAAAATCAGCATAAACCATGTGAGACTTTTATTCTTAATTGCCAACTCAGGTATCTTCTTCATAATCGTGCTAATCTAAAATTTTAACCTCATCTCCCTCCTGAAGTTTATAAACCCCAGCGGTCACCACTCTCTCTCCTACAAACAAACCTCGATTCACAACTATTCGATCCGAACCCACCAACTCACCTAAGCTAACACCCCTTAGTTCAACAACATTTAGATTATTTACCACCCAAACATACTCTCCTCCTATAATAGGCGCATATATAGCCGACAACGGCACAGTAACAGAGGAGGGGTTATCTTGAGCTACGAGCATTGATATTGTACACGACATACCAGCGTGAATAACATAATCTTTAGGGTCTGTAATAGTCAACGACACAGGAAATCCCGACGCATCAGAGGTCGTGCGGGCATACTCTTTGATTCTTGCATCAAAAGCCACTGAATCATACATATCGAAATAAACCTCAAAAAGGGTCATTGAATCACTAAGTGCATAAAGCGAAGTTTCGGGGAGTGTAAATTCAACAGTCGTAGATGCTGGACTCACAACTCTCACTACAGTCTCTCCTGCTTGAACTCGTTGATAGGTATCAACATAGGTACGCTCTACAATAGAATTAAATGGCGCACGTAATTTTGTCTCAACCAATACATCTTTGGAATTTTCATATGCCGACTTGGCTCTCGAATATTCAGCCTGCGCCGATTCAAATTCCTGTCTTGAGACTGCCTCGTGCATCAAAAGGCGTTTTGTTCGCTCTAGTTTTGATTTTGCTTGCTCATATGTCGATCTATTTGCTGAGAGCTGCAACTCAAAATCTCGTGAATCCAACTCCGCCAACAACTCCCCTTTAGAGAATTCTAACCCCTTAGATGCTGGCATATCTAATATTTGCCCCGATACCTTGAATGCAAGATTTACCGATTCATCTGAGGTAGACAGCCCCACAAAATCTTTTATTAAATAGCTATTACTCTGCGCAATAGCACATTTCACTACCGGCACACCACGTTGTGGTTGTACTCGACCACCACCGCATGAGCACAGTAAAATTAGCGAAAAAACAACGAGCTGTTTCATAGACAAAAAAAGTTGATTATGCGAAATGCAAAATCAACTTTTATGCCAAATACCTCACACTACTGCAAATCTCGCCAGCTGCGTTTATCCACAATCACCCCATCCTCCAGAACCACAACACCAACATTGGCTCTAATCATCGTCTTTAGTGTAGAGGGGTCAATATTGAAACTCTCAACCTCATGCCGCTCAATCATTGTGATATCCCCACTCAGCAGCTCGGGAGTCAATAAAACGACACGTTTACCTGCTGCTTCAGCATCAGATATATATTTAGACACTGCCAACAACGGCTTAGGTGTGAGATATTTACTATTCGTGACACATACCATCACCAACCCTCCGTCTTGCGACAAAAGCTCCCCTGTTTTGTCTTTACCCTCACGGTCAAATAGCGTAAATTCAGCAATTAGATATTTATATTCATTTTCCGCCACAACCTCAGTTTTTGTATCCACCCACTCCCATTTTGATTCATCTTGCCATCTGGTATCATCAAGCGAAAACTCCCTAAGTTTACCAGATTTAATATTTCGATATATCAAAGTTGTGGTGGTTGTCGGAGCGAATGATGCATACGCCTCATCTATCGCCTCGGGCAGATTCACACCTATTTTGTATGGTCTAAAATCAATCAAGGGCAGGTGATAAAAACAATAAGCACTTAAACTCACCGTAGATGTAAAAAACAATCCAGCAAGAAACAGCTCCAATCTATTGAATGCAAAGACTTTATCTGGGCGATATCTATACCACACAATAAATGTAAGGGGCAATAATACCATATTTTTTCCAAATGTAGCCCATGGCGAAAGCCTTATAGCATCCCCAAAACAACCGCAGTTATCAACCGGAAGAATCGTCGCACTTAACAGAGATACCACCGTGAATATCGACATCGATGTAAGTGCAAATATAGAAACCATCCTAATGCGCACCTTAAATGTGAGCATCATTCCCATCATTAGCTCCGCACTTGCGAGCCAAATTGAAAAAGGTGTATTTAGAGACTCAAACCACTCCATGTGATATATCGTAAGATATTCACTCATCTTTATCATTGTGCCCCAAGGATCTACAGCCTTTACAAATCCAGAAAAAACGAAAGTTACCCCAACTATCAATCGAGCAATATGCGACACGATTTTAAGTCGGAGTGATTGTTGAGAGTGTTCTGATGCTGCAGTATTTATCATTTCAAGGGGGGGGGGAGTTATAATAGAGCTTTTATTTTCTCAAAAATAATATCTGGAGTTGCCATCTCTCCATTTTTATCGGCGCAATCTACTATTTTAAGCGAATTGTCGACCTTTGAGACATCCAAATAGACCTCTCTAACTCGTTGTTGTAGAGTGAGTGATGATTCGTGAATATCAGCTTTTCCATTCAAATAATCACGATCGTCGCCCTCTCGCTGCTTCGAGAGAGATGATTCAGTGAATTTAAAAGGAACATCTAAAAATATAGACAACTCTGGGCGTGGAATATTATTAAAGTTATACTCTAGATCAATAATCCAATCTCTCAGAGTATCACGCTCTTGCACATCCAAAATCTTAGCACATTGATATCCGACATTAGAGTAAACATAACGATCCAATATCACAGCCTTACCCTCTGCGATCCATCCTCTAATCATCTGTGCCGCATCAGCTCTATCGCCAGCATATATTAGAGACACTAGATACGGGTTAACCTGCTCAAGCGTGCCTAGCTCACCACGTAAAAATTTAGCAATCAACTCTCCATACACCGGCGCATCGAAACGAGGAAAGTGGAGGTATTCGGTCTCAGCACCTTTATCTTTAAACATTTGACGCAACTTATTGATCTGAGTGGATTTACCGGCTCCATCTAAACCTTCGAGTACAATAAACATTATCTTAACATTTTAGTGGCTCTCTCTACTCCCGACACTAATGCATCAACCTCAGCCATAGTATTATACATTCCAAACGATGCTCTGCACATACCTGTAACCCCATAGTGAGACATTGTTGGCTCTGCACAGTGTTGTCCCGTACGAATTGCAATTCCGAGTTTATCTAGGATCATACCTAGATCGTAGGGGTGGACGCCATCTACGTTAAACGACACAATTCCGCATTTTGTAGGCTGCACACCATAAATTCTCAATCCCTCAATATTATTTAGTTTGGAAGTTGCATAATTCAAAAGCTCCACCTCATGCTTTTCAACACCTTCTAAATCTATAGTATTCAAAAACTTAATAGCTTCACCTAAACCAATAGCTCCGATGTAATTTGCTGTTCCAGCCTCATATTTTAGCGGCAGAGCCGCATACGTTGTCTTTGCGAAAGAAACTCTATCAACCATATCTCCACCACACAAAAATGGAGGCATTTCGTTCAAAATACTTTTCCTACCATACAAAACACCTATTCCTGTTGGTCCATAAAGTTTATGACCAGAGAATGCGTAAAAATCACAGCCTAAGCTCCTTACATCGACTCCTCCATGAACTACACCTTGACACCCATCGACCATTACAAGCGCACCAACAGCATGAGATTTAGATATAATATACTCCAAATCGGGTCGTGTGCCGAGAGTGTTAGATGCCTGAGTAACAGCAACCATACGACTCTTATCATCAAGCAAAACTTCAAGTTGCTCAACCATCAATCTGCCATCATCATCAAACGGCAAAACTCGCACTTGAGCCCCCTTTCTTTCGGCTATAACCTGCCAAGGAACAATATTTGAGTGATGTTCCATCTCCGAAATAATGATATTATCTCCCTCCTTGAGATATTTTTCACCCCACGAGAATACAACCGTATTAATAGACGCAGTAGCTCCAGCAGTGAAGATAACCTCCTCTCTGCTCTCTGCCCCGATATATTGACGTATCAACTCTCGTGATGCCTCATACATAGATGTTGCCTCTTCAGACATGTAG
>JAWXSU010000072.1:0-8418 GCA_044434245.1 Rikenellaceae bacterium
GCAGAACGAGATATTCGAGGTTTTGCTATGAGATACTATACCGACGAAGGCAACTGGGATTTGGTGGGAAATAACACACCTGTTTTTTTCCTGCGAGACCCCTTAAAATTCCCCGATTTGAACCACGCCATTAAACGTGACCCTCGAACAAATCTGCACAGTCCCAATAACAACTGGGATTTTTGGACACTTCTTCCCGAAGCTCTACACCAAGTGACCATCACAATGAGTGATCGTGGAATTCCAAAATCATACCGCACCATGCATGGATTTGGTAGCCACACATATAGCTTCATAAACAAATTCAATAAGCGCACTTGGGTTAAATTCCACCTTGTATCGCAACAAGGCATTGCCAACATGACCGACGAGGAGGCAATGGAGATGATCGCTATGGATAGAGATTCTCACCAACGTGATCTATATGTTGCCATTGAAGATGGGCGTTTCCCTCGATGGGATATGAAGGTGCAGCTCATGAGCGAAGAGGAGGCGCAAAACTATCGAATAAATCCTTTCGATATGACAAAAGTGTGGCCACACGGAGATTTTCCTCTTCACGATGTCGGCACATTGGAGCTCAATCGTAACCCCGAAAATTATTTTGCCGACGTTGAACAAGCTGCATTCAATCCAATAAATATTGTTGATGGTATTGGTTTCTCACCCGACAAGATGCTTCAAGGTAGACTATATTCATACGGAGATGCCCAAAGATATAGACTTGGGGTTAACCATCATCAGATTCCTGTTAATCAACCTCGATGTCCGATGCATGCCTACCACCGAGATGGTTCAATGCGAGTAGATGGGAATTACGGCTCAACATTAGGATATGAACCTAATAGCTATGGCGAATGGAGTGACTCTCCAGAACTCAAAGAGCCACCACTGAGAATATATGGCGATGCATACAACTATGACGAGCGTGAATACGACGACGATTATTACACTCAACCGGGAGCACTTTTTAGGCTTATGACACCAGATCAACAAAGAGTTCTCTGTGAAAATACAGCTCGGGCGATGGGCGACTGCGAGATATTTATCAAACAACGTCACGTGAGAAATTGCCACCGTGCTGACGAGGCTTATGGCAAGGGCGTAGCAATGGCTCTCGATATATCGCTCGACGAGGCTATGGCTTAAGTTTTGTGCAAAGGGATGGTGCTACATCATAAGGATGAAGTACCATCCTTTCAAATAAATAATGAGAGGGTTTTACTTAGAGCCACGAAGCATGCTAACGAAGCTATATAACCCTTTAATGCAATCTCTTAAGAGTTTGGAATCAAACGATCTGAGATATATTTTCTTTATCAATGATAACTTGCGGCGATCAATATTAAGTTCTATTTCAGCAATTATCTCAGGGTTTAGAGCATCAAAAAAGCCTAGTCTCAACGACCTATAGTAATTCTTGAATGCGAGCATTGCATACTCTTTCTTTACCTCTTCATATCGATTATTCCTCTTCAGAATCTCGCCGATAATCATATTTAGTCGATTGAAATGATCTTCGCTATGTGTAAACTTCTTCAGTGACGATGTCGATGAATACTTACGATAAAAATAAACTTGGAGAGGCACAACCTTAGCACTTCGACATCGACACGCAACATCGACATTCATCGGCACATCCTGCGTGCGTCTTATGTGTGGAAAGCTCTCCGACGAAAATAAACTCCGACGATATATTCTGCCCCAAGGAACCCGTTCTATACGATTAAGCAGCACATTTTTCAGGTAATCGACACCTTGGTAAAGACCATCATTATTACCATTCACCACCCTTTTATTTCGACTCTCTTGGAATGAAGTATTAGCTCCAATCACTATATCTACATCCGCCTCAAATTCTCCATACAATATCTCAACTGCATCATTAGGCATCCAATCATCAGAATCCACAAACATCAGATACTCCCCATCTGCCGCTTCATATCCAATTTGACGAGCCTTAGCAACTCCTCCATTCTCGACATGCAGCACTCTAAATCGGTCATCTTTCGATGCGTATTCATCGCACACAGCCCCCGAGCCATCCGTCGAACCATCGTTTACGATCACCACCTCCAAATTGCTATACGTCTGATTCGAGATCGAGTATAGACACTGTAACAGATACTTCTCGACATTGTAAACAGGCACAACAATAGATATTTTATCTCTCTCATTTAGCATATAGCAACTCTTCGTTTATATTTGATGCAAAGATATTAAAATATTTCTACTATCACTATGAATCTGTTTAAGTTTTCTCGCTAGAATTGCTAAGTGAGAAAAGCGAATGCCCCGATTAATGGATAGCAGAGACCAAATTTATTTGGGTTATGCCGAACGTAAAGGGTGAAGAGTCCAAAGGGCTCAAGTGATAGATCCTTAACAAAATAGGAGAGAGAAATTTAGTCAGATTCAATATGATACCACATAAAGAAGAGGCTCTAGGAATACTCCTAAAGCCTCTGTTGTGTAAGTTACGGTTATATATATCCTAGATATACATGTTAACCATAGCCTCATAAAGCTCTTGCTTTCCGCTGATTTGCTTTGGCTCACCTGCAGCACGAGAGTAATCTGCAACTTGCTCCAATGTCAACTCGCCAGCCTCGAACTTAGCTCCCATCTCTGCGTCATAAGATGCGTAACGCTCCTTAAGCATAGACACATATGGAGACTCCTCCAATAGTGCAGCTGCACACTCAAGTCCACGTGCAAAGATATCCATACCTGCAATGTGAGCGATGAATAGATCCTCAACATCTGTAGAGTTACGACGAACCTTAGCGTCGAAGTTTGTACCACCACCTTGGATACCACCACCACGAAGGATTACCATCATAGCTTGTGTAATCTCGCAAATATCGATTGGGAATTGGTCTGTATCCCATCCGTTTTGAGCGTCACCACGGTTTGCGTCGATAGAACCCAACATACCAGCATCTACTGCACATTGCAACTCATGCTCGAAAGTGTGACCTGCAAGTGTAGCGTGGTTAACCTCGATGTTAACCTTGAAATCCTTGTCCAAACCATTAGCCTTCAAGAAACCGATAACAGTCTCTGTGTCAACATCATATTGGTGCTTTGTAGGCTCCATTGGCTTAGGCTCAATAAGGAAGTTACCCTTGAATCCCTTAGAACGAGCATAGTCACGTGCCATACCCAACATCATTGCAAGGTGTTGCTTCTCACGCTTCATATCTGTGTTCAAAAGGCTCATGTAACCCTCACGGCCACCCCAGAATACGTAGTTCTCACCACCCAACTCGATAGTTGCATCGATAGCATTCTTGATTTGCAACATAGCACGAGCTGCTGTGTCGAAATCTGGGTTTGTAGATGCACCGTTCATATAACGAGCGTTACCAAATACGTTTGCAGTACCCCACAACAACTTGATACCTGTCTCAGCTTGTTTCTCCTTAGCGTAAGCAACGATAGCCTTCAAGTTTGCCTCATACTCCTCAGCTGATGCACCCTCGTCGATAAGGTCGATGTCGTGGAAACAGTAATACTCGATACCGATCTTTTGCATGAACTCAAAACCTGCATCCATCTTAGCCTTAGCTTGCTCCAAAGCTGAACCCTCAACTTTCCACTCTTGTTTGTTTGTTCCACCACCAAATTGGTCGCCTCCCTCAGCGCACAATGTGTGCCACCAAGCCATTGAGAACTTGAACCAATCCTTCATCTTGCGACCGTAAACAACCTTCTCTGGGTCATAATAACGGAACGACATTGCATTCTTAGACTCTGTGCCCTCGAACTGAATCTTTTTTACCGATGGAAAATACTCCTTCTGTGCCATAATTTTTTTAATTTTTAAAGTTTATTACTTAGTTATTATTATTTTTGAAAATAGTTCAATTAGTTTGAGAGTTGTCTATTTAACTCCTCTTTCCACTTTGTGTAAGCTGCCTCTAGAGCCTCTTTATCCTCCTTGATTGGAGTCACGCTTTGCAACTTCTTTAGCGACTTAAACGCCTCATCTCTATCCGCATAGAATCCTGCGCCCAATGCCGCACCACGTGCTGCACCCAATGCACCATCTGTGTTGTAAAGTTCGATAGTGACATCACACAATGTCGATAGGGTTTGTCTAAATAGAGGGCTAAGGAATAAGTTCGCCAAACCTGCACGGATGATATTTGCATTCAACCCCATCTCTCTCATAATGTCGATTCCATATCTCATAGAGAAAGCAATACCCTCTTGAGTAGCACGAAGGATGTGACCCAATGAGTGAATATTTAGATCTATTCCAACAAACTCACTCTTCGTATAACGATTCTCCAACATTCGCTCTGCTCCATTTCCAAATGGCAACATCACAACACCACCACTTCCGACTTCGACTCCAGCCGCCATATCATTAAGTGCACTATAATCAATGCTTGGAGCAAAATTACGTCGTACCCATGCATTTGCGATTCCTGTACCATTGATACACAACAAAACACCATAACGAGGCTTTTCTGCTGTGTGGTTAACGTGGATAAATGGGTTCACACGTGAAAGTGGATCCGCTTTAGGTGTATCAATAATTCCATACACAACACCACTCGTGCCTCCTGTAGCTGCGATCTCTCCCGCCTCCATGACATTCAACGAGAATGCGTTGTTGGGTTGATCTCCCGCTCTATATGAAATAGGAGTACCTGCTGTGATACCCAACTCTTCAACCATATCATCCGATGTGAATACTTGAACTCCGATTGATGGCTTGATATCTGCAAACATTTCGAGTGGAATGCCATAATAATCCGCCACGAAACTTGCAATTTTCTCCTCCTTAAAATCCCAAAGTATACCCTCCGAAAGTCCTGAATTTGTTGTCGACATCACTCCCGACAACTTATATGCGACATAATCTCCCGGCAACATCGCTTTATGTATCTGGGCAAACAACTCTGGTTCGTTTCTCTTCACCCATGCCAATTTAGACGCTGTGAAGTTTCCTGGAGAGTTCAACAAGTGCTCCAAACAAAAATCGTTACCCAAAGCCTCTAAAGCCTCTGCTCCGATCTCCACAGCACGTGAATCACACCATATAATTGATTTTCTTAGAGGACGACCCTCTTTATTCACAACAACAAGACCGTGCATTTGGTATGTGATACCAATAGAGCGAACCTCTTTAATGTCAAATTTCTTGCCGACACTACGAACACCCTCTTTGACATACTCCCACCACATCTCTGGTGATTGCTCTGCCCAGCCACTCTGCAACGCCTCGATTGGCATCTCTACAGATGGATTTGTCGACGATGCCAACGCTTCGCCCGTAGTAATGTCCATCAACGACACCTTCACCGATGATGAACCTATATCTATTCCTAAGCTATACATAAATATTATTTTAAAGTTTTTAGTTTAAAGGTATGCCAATTTCAAACGTCCTCTCAGACTCTTTTTGTATGCCGAGTAGTTAAACGTAAAGTACTCGGCAGGTTTATGAGCCACTCCCATCTCTTTTTTACCAGTCGCCGTAAGCAATCCCGAACCTAAGATCTTCTTTCTAAAGTTGCGCTTGTCGATTTCGACCCCTAGCACTGCACTATATAGGTTTTGAAGCTCCCTAATTGTAAATTGTTTGGGTAGTAGTTCAAAGGCTATCGGTGAATTCACAATCTCTATCTTTAAGATTTTGAGTGTATCTTTGATTATTTGGCTGTGATCCATCATCAAATCTACTGCATTCTCCACCGAGCTCCAATGTGCTCCATTGCTTGTCGTATGGCGAATTGTTGCGTGACTGAGTTTTAGAAGAGCGTAGTAACCCACCGTCACCACTCTACGACACTCTACACCATGGTTACGATTTATCCACTTCAAATCATCTACTTCGACCCTATTAGGATCTGAGTAGATAGAGGTTTGTTTCAAGTAAATACCCTTCAAACCTGTCATTTTAGATAAAACACGTTGTGCAGCATCTGGCAGAGTCTCGTTCTCCAGTATCATCCCCCCTGGTAGTTTACAACGTCGCTCCAACTCTTTGCTCTGCACGAGCAAAACTTTAAGTTCCGTGCCGTTAAACCCCAATATCACACAATCAACAGATAACGAGTGGTTAGTCTCTATTGCCATTCAAAAAGTTCAGTTTCATATTCAGCGAAATTACACACTCCGCCATAACGATTAGTAACACAAAGGTATAAATATATTTTAGATTTCCAAAACTTAAACCCAATTTTACACTTACTATTTCACCCATTTTTACCCTTATTTACTCATCAGAAAGCACAGAAAATCTACAATCCCGTTATTTTCTTGATCTCGTTGAGTTTATTTAGTGCTTCGAGCGGTGTTAATTCATTAATGTCTAAACCTTTAATTTGATCCCTGATTTGCATCAAAACAGGATCATCCAGCTGAAACATTGACAGTTGAATACCCTCCGTAGCTGCATCACACCCTACAATAGGTGGTGTCACAACCCCTCCATCGCTCAACCCATAGGCTTGCTCCAAGCTCTTCATAACTTCCGATGCTCGACTCACAACCGACTCCGGCATACCCGCCAAACGTGCCACATGAATACCAAATGAATGCTCTGATCCACCTCGCTCTAATTTTCGCACAAACACTATCGTATTATCCACCTCTTTGACACTAACATGATAGTTCTTAACACGGGGGCACTGCTGTTCCATCTCGTTCAACTCATGGTAGTGCGTCGCAAACAGTGTCTTTGCACGTGCCGTAGGGTGATTATGTAGATACTCAACCATCGACCAAGCAATCGAAATTCCATCATAGGTGCTTGTTCCTCGACCTATCTCATCCAAAAAAACAACGCTACGACTCGATATATTGTTGAGAATAGATGCCGACTCCAACATCTCAACCATAAAAGTAGACTCACCTTGCGAGATATTATCCGACGCCCCCACACGTGTAAAGATTTTATCTACAACACCTATATCAGCTGACTTAGCAGGAACAAACGACCCTATCTGTGCCATTAATATTATTAATGCCGTCTGCCTCAGAAGTGCCGACTTACCCGACATGTTAGGTCCTGTAATCATTATGATTTGTTGCTCATCGTCATCCAACACCACATCATTAGGGATATATTTTTCACCAACCGGGAGTAGCGTCTCAATCACTGGATGTCGACCCGCAGAGATCTCAATACGAGTAGAGTCATTTAGCGAAGGGCGCACATATCGTCTCTCAAATGCCATTCGAGCAAAAGATTGCAACACATCAAGACGAGCAACACTCTGTCCATTTCGCACTATTTCACGCAACGACTTGGTGATATACTCCAAAAGCTGAGCGTATATGCGTTGCTCTATTATCACAATCCTCTCCTCTGCACCGAGTATCTTCTCCTCATACTCCTTCAACTCTGCGGTTATATACCTCTCCGCCGATGTCAAAGTTTGTTTTCTAATCCACTCCTCGGGCACTTTATCTTTATGTGCGTTACGCACCTCGATGTAGTATCCAAAGACGTTGTTGTAGCTTATCTTAAGCGATGTGATTCCCGTTCGAGCACTCTCCCTCTCTACGATATCTGCCAAGATACTCTTGCCATGCATCGCCACACGCCTAAGATCATCTAACTCGGCATTAACCCCCGATGCTATAATCCCTCCTTTGATTATTTGGTTATGTTGCGGATCGGGGTATAACTCCCCGCTTAGCTTTTTGTATAGCTCCGGCATTGGATTCAACCCCTCAGCCTCTTGATGCAGTATTTCAACATCGGCAGATTCAAAAATAGATTTCAATGAATCTATAGCCTTCAACGACTCCTTTAATTGCAACAGTTCTCTAGGGGTAACTCTCTGTGCTGCAATGCGTGCTGCACACCGCTCCATATCCCCGATCATCGACACATACTCCTCGACACTCTCCGCAAACTCTCGATCCATAACAAAGTGGCTAACCACATCTTGCCTACGTGAAAGTCTCTCGACATCTCGAATCGGAAGTGCTATCCACCGTCTCAGAAGTCGCCCCCCCATAGGTGTGCGTGTACGATCTATAATATCTGCAAAACTTCCCTTCGTCATATTGCCATTAGATGCAAAAAGTTCCAAATTTCGAATCGTAAAGCGATCAATCCACACATACTCCCCCTCATCTATTCTCGAAATAGAAGATATATGCCCATTTAGTTTATGCTCCGTAAATTCCAGGTAGCTGAGTATTGCCCCTGCTGCCGAGATTGCATCCACCATCTTATCAACACCAAAACCCTTGAGTGATGTTGTGGAAAACTGCTTACATAGCTTTTCATAGTTCACATCTTTAGAAAACAACCACTCGTCTAATTTATATGTGTATAGTTTCGATCCGAAAATATCCCTAAATTTATCATCATTTGAACGTGCATACAGCACCTCTTTAGGCGCAAAGTTAGAGATCAGTTTATCTATATAACTTGCCGACCCCTCT
>JAWXSU010000073.1:0-8416 GCA_044434245.1 Rikenellaceae bacterium
CCGTTGTTACAACAACTTTGTCGCTAGAGAAGTCGCCTTTTGTGGTCGTTATAACGAATGTATTATCTTGTTTTTGAATGTTTTCGACCTTATGGTTGCAGAGAATCTCTACCCCCAACTCTTTCGATAACCTTAGAAATGTGGATATAATCTCTTCGGAACTTTGAGATTGGGGAAAGACGCAACAATCCGTCTGTGTTGTCAACTTCACACCATGCATCTCAAACCATTCATATGTAGCACGATGGTCAAAAGCCTTGAGTGCATGACGCATAACTTTTTCGCCTCGTGGATACACCTTGGCAATGTTATCAACCTCCTCGAAGGAGTTTGTTAGGTTGCACCTTCCGCCGCCCGATATGCGCACTTTAGAGAGTATGCTCTCTGCCGCTTCGTAGATCGTTACTCTAAACGACGGATTGCGTTGTTTTATGTTTATTGCGGTGAAGAATCCTGCTGCTCCACCACCAATTATAGCTATATTCATTACTCTTTTGTGAGAAGTTTGCGATATGTCATATCTATTCCAAATGCCCCGAGTGGTGCTGTGATTAGAATTGCGAGAACCGCTACAGTGAGAACAATCTTTCCACACGGAAGCCCCATTGCTAAGGGTAAAGATCCTATGGCAGCCTGCACCGTAGCTTTAGGTAGATATGCGATCATGCAAAATAACCTTTCGCTAAGAGTCAAAGGGGTTTTTATCATCGAAACAAAGACACCCACCATACGGAATAGTAGCGATAGGCAAATCACTCCCACCGCAGCAAATCCTGCAGAGTATGCATACTCAATGTCGACGGTGGCACCCACCAATACAAAGAGTAGGATCTCGGCTCCGACCCACAATTTATTGAATTTGGGAGATATCCTCTTAGCTAAAGCCTCGTACCACTTAAGAATCGCTACACCCATAGTCATTACAGCCAATAGTCCCGAAATGGGGATCACACCTTTAGTCCATGTTTCGAGGGTCATAAATATAAATGCTGTACTCATGATGATAAGCAATTTCACGCTATCACGCATGTGAAATCTCTTGAAAAATGCTACAAGAGCATATCCAACCGATAGACCCAAAGCAAGACCTGTAATGATAGATATTGGAATTTGAGTGAAGCTTACAGCCGAAACGTCGCCACCCATTGCGAGAGTAGTGAACGCCGTGAAGAGCACAATTACAAATACATCATCTACAGATCCACCAGCCATAATCATCTGTGGAATACTCTTGTTTGTGCCAATACGTTGCTCCATAAGGTTCAACATTTTGGGGACAATAACCGCAGGAGATACCGCTGCAACGACAGTTCCCATCACCGCCGCCTCTAAAAGAGACACACCCAACAGTGGTGGCGCAATAAGCACAACTCCGGCAATTTCGAAACATGCCGGCACGAAACAGAGCATCACAGCAGGTCGTCCGACACGTTTAAGTTCCGAAATATTAAGAGCGAGTCCAGCTCTCATGAGGATTATAACAAGAGCAATTTGCCTCAATTCTACGGAGATCCCAAGGAGTGATTCGTCGAGTAAATTAAACCCTGACGATCCCAAAAGAATACCTGTAAGGAGCATCCCTACGAGCGATGGCAAGCGGAGTTTTGTGCAGATGTAACCCAAGGTTAAACCTACAATCATAAGAAGTGCGAGGCTATATAACATTTTTTTACTTTATAAATGAAAGAATCGCCTCTGCCGTAGCTTTTGGTTCCTCTATAAATCCCATGTGACCCGATTTTTCGAGCCATTTAACTTGTGCTTGAGGGTGTGATTCAACAATTTTCTCTGCCACCTCAAGCGGAATGTAGTCGTCGTGTTTACCCAGAATAAAGAGTTGTGGGATCTTTGAGGAACGCATCATGTCGTTTTGATCTTTTCGAGTCATCATGCCACCAAGTAATGCTACAACGCCCTCATCTTCGGTGATATATACTTGTTCCACAAGATCCAAGATATGATCCTTCATGCGCCCACGATTTTCGGCTGCAAAACCTGCTGCTGGTGCGACATTGGCTAGAGCCTCCTTCTTTCCTGCTTTGACTAGGGCTATCTCACGCTCTCTATTTTTGCGCTTTTCGTCGCTATCGGCATTGGGTGTTGAGCTCAATAGAATCAAACCCTCGACCATATCGGGGAATAATTCGCACATAGCAAGTGCAACATATCCACCCATCGAGTGTCCAACAACCGTGCAACGATCAACCCCCAATGCTTTGAGTCCATCGTGTACAATAGTTGCAAGAAAATCCATGGAGTGCTCCTCGCCCTCGACAATAGATATTCCGTGTCCGGGAAGATCAAGTGTTACAACACGCACATCTTTGTATAAGAGAGGCACGAAACTCTCCCACACCAATATAGACTCTAAATATCCGTGCAATAGCACCACGCAACGTTCTCCATTTTCGGAGTCGCAGATATGCAGAGGTTGCTCCCCTGCCATTATAAATTTCTCTACCATGAGTGCAAAGTTACTAATTTCGGATAATAAATTTGCAGAACCAAGCTTTTATTTTTAATTTTGGGGGTTTTATATAGCTTAGCAAAAGATATGGAAGATCTTAAATTTATAATGTGTCACGGCTCGGCAAACCGATTTGTGATGATTGATGCTATCTCTCAACCCTTTAACTTCGAGGGGGTGGATAGTTTTGTGCGTGAGGTGTGCGAAAAGTGCCAAAGCGATGGGGTGTTGTTTTTGGTGCAATGGGGCGTTGACAATATGGCAATGCGCATGTTTAATACCGATGGTTCAGAGGCGGAGATGTGCGGCAATGGAATGAGATGCATAGCACGACTTGCCGACGAGGAGTATCTTCACACACCCAAATACACGCTCTACTCCGGAGGGCAGCGTTATCCGATCTCTGTTCATGAGCCTCTATCCGAAGGGGTTCCTGCCTATGGTGTTGAGATTGCTATTCGTACGGCATCGGAGGATTTTACACTTTGCGATACCAAATTTGTAGCGCAAAAGATCGAAGATCTTGATCCGGAGTTGACATTTACATACCTTAATCTCGGAAACCCACATATCGTCACACAGGTTGATTCGGTCGATTATGACCACCTTGTGAGACTCGGAGAGCGAGTAAAAGAGATTACGAATATCTTTCCTAAGGGGGTTAATGTTAGTATGATGCAACATATCGAGGGTAATAAAATCTTTGTCGCAACGTTCGAACGAGGTGTTGGGCTTACGGCGTCGTGTGGTACAGCGATGACTGCATCGTCAACTACGGCATCACTTTTGGGACTCTGTATGTGGGATGCCGACATTGAGGTGCGCAATCGTGGTGGATTTGTGAAGTGCCGTACACACAATAGAGACGAAGGATTGGTTACTGAACTTATCGGAAATGCAACATACGAATATTATGGTCGCATAACGCCACAGCTGGAGATTATCGTGGAGGAGGAGTATCAATGTGAACAACAAAGTTGGGAAAATTTAATAAAAAGATAAAATGGTTAACGAGATATATACACATCGTTCGATACGCAAATTCAAGAGCGAGCCAATCGCACAAGAGGCGATAGATAAAATAGTTGAGGCGGCTTCAAGAGCCTCGACATGTGGTAACATGCAGTGCTATAGCTTAATAATTAGCCGCTCCAAAGAGATGGTCGCAGCATTATCACCTCTGCATTTCGGGCAGGTAGAGCGAATGAATGGTCAGTGTGTGGTGACGGTATGTGCTGATATGAATCGGTTTAGTGAGTGGTGTCGGTTGCGTGGTGCTGAGCCGCAATATGATAATTTGATGTGGTATCTAAATGGTGCGATAGATGGAATTATGGCGGCACAAAACCTAATTCTGGAGGCTGAGGCTCAAGGGTTGGGTATATGTGTATTGGGTACAACACTCTACACGGCAGAGGCAATGTGTGAGGTGTTGGAGCTACCGCAAGGGGTGATACCTGTAACTGCGATTGTTATGGGTTATCCAGATGAGCAGCCTCCTCTAACGGATAGATTGCCACTTGAGGCGATAGTTCACACCGAGCAATACACGCCATACACACCAGCTAAAATTGATGAGCTGTGGGCTGAACGGGAGAGTTCGGAGGAGACAAAATCGCTTCTCGAAGAGAATAATCTACCAAACTTAGCACAAATATTTACACAAAATAGATACAAGGGGAGCGACAACGTTGCATTCTCGAAGAAATATATGGAACTCCTTAAAAAGCAGGGTTTTCTAAATCAATAGTTGATAGGTGAGGATTTTCACACGAGGCATATTCCGCAGAATTTTAATTGCAACTATAACCCTTGTCGGGTTGTGGTCGTGTGGTGTGTCACGTCATATTCCCGAGGGTGAATATCTCCTAAATCGTGTAACGATTAGCGAGTCGAAAGAGACCCCCAAAAATGAGATGATCCCATCTTACGAGATGGAGAGGTATGTTAGGCAATCCCCTAATAAGAGATTGTTTGGTACGAATTTCTACATTTGGGTCTACAATTCAGCTAACCCTAATAAAGATAATTGGTGGAATAGATTGAAGCGTAAAATCGGTGAAGAGCCGGTGTATTATAGCGAGACGCTGAGCGAAAAGAGTATCGAGAATCTCAAAATATATATGAATTCACAAGGGTTCTACTCCTCTATAGCTACTTTCGAGGTAGATAGTGTGTCGAAAGAGAAGAGGGCGAAGGTGACATACAACACCACGCAAGGACGACCATATATTATAAGTGAAATCGGTTATCAGTTTCGAGATACGATGCTTCAAAGCCTTGTGTTGCAGGATACTACACGTTCACTTTTGCATAGAGGTGATATATTTAGTGTGGCATTGCTCGACAAAGAGAGGGAGAGAGTGACATCGCATTTGAGAGAGAATGGATATTTTAATTTTTCGGTGAATAATATAGAGTATCAGGCAGATACTTTAGCGGGGAATTATACGGTCGGGGTGAAGATGATTGTAAAAAAACACCTTTCGGGATATGACGAACGAGGAAATGCGATAATGACAGATAACACTCGTTATCGAGTGGAGGAGATTAATATCTTCCCCGACTTCGATCCAACGGTGGTGGTTAATGATACAACATTTCTCAATAAAATAGATACATTGCAGTGGCGAGGGCTCAATATTATACACTATGCAGATGAGTCTCCCAATGTCAAAGCAAAGGTGCTTAGGCAGGCGGTGCCAATCTATCCGGGACGCATTTTCAATTATCAACATGTGAATCAAACCTATTTAAATTTAATGTCGATAGGGTATTTTAAAAGTGCACGTGTAAGTTTTAGTGAAATTCCAGAACCGCTTGTCGTGAGAGATACGCTCCTGTCAAGGCGAAGGATCGAGAGTGAGCAGAGCGAAAACAACTCTCCTCGGGGGTATCTTTCAAGCTATATTCTGTGTACCCCAGCTCTCAAACAGAGTTTCAATATCGAACTCGAAGGTAGTACAACATCAAGTTTTTATGGGTTGACAGCTACTGCGGGATATCAAAACAGAAATATATTCCGAGGTACAGAGTCGTTGGATGTTGATTTTGTGGTGGGATACGAACACATGAAAGCTCCAGATGCCATAAAGACCAAAGCCTCAGAGATTGGTGTGAGTGTGGGGTTGTCGATACCGAGATTTATCATCCCGGCGTTAGGTTATCGTTTCCCGATGACACTGAAGCCTCGAACAAAGATTGAGGCGTCGGTGAATTTTCAAGATCGACCATACTATAACCGCATACTATCGAGTGCCAGTCTTAGCTATTCGTGGCTTACGAAGAACTACTCTAGCTTCACGGTGCGACCTATTGATATCAATTTGATTGATATGCGGTATATCGATTCCGATTATTACGATCAATTGGAGAATGAATACCTCAAAAATAGCTATCAGACACAGCTTGTCACGGGTCTAACGGCTGGATATATATATAATAATCAAGGTAAAAATTCCAATGGACACTCCACAATACTGCGAATAAATTTAGAGACAGCGGGAAACTCCGTGCAGGCGGTGAAGGAGGTTATGGGATCTTCAAAAAACGAGGATGGCTATTACACACTATTTGGTATAACCTATGCTCAATATGTACGTGCCGATATTAACGCTAGTCGCAAACTTTCGTTATATAATGGAAGTGCTATCGCAGGAAGACTCTTCGCTGGAGTGGGAGTGCCGTATGGAAATTCCGACGCATTGCCATTTGATAGATTATTCTATTCGGGAGGTAGTAATAGCATGCGTGGTTGGACCCCCAGAACACTAGGTCCAGGAAATTCAGCTCTGCCCGAAGATATGGTCTATCCAACACAGTTGGGAGATATAAAATTAGAGGCGAATTTAGAGTATAGATTTCCTATTTGGGGTATGATCGATGGCGCAACATTCGTCGATGTGGGTAATGTTTGGTACTTGCCCAACAAATATAGCTCGTACGATGATGATGCGATATTTAATCTCGACTCATTCTATAAACAGTTGGGTTTCAATACAGGAATTGGTGTGCGTTTAGATATCCAATTTGCTGTATTAAGGCTCGATTGGGGTATTCAACTTCATAATCCCAATGACCCCGTGGGTGATAGATGGATAAGTGGTTTCGACTTCTCGAAAACTGCAATTAACTTTGGGGTAGGTTATCCATTCTAAAAGCAGACCGAGATATTTTCCCAAATAAAGAATGGAAAATATCTCGGTCTCTTTAAATATTTTTGGCTATTACAATCGAGCTTTAATCTCAGCTGTAGCCTCTTCGTAACCAGGCTTCTCTAGCAAAGCGAACATATTCTTTTTGTACGCTTCAACTCCTGGTTGATCGAATGGGTTGACACCCAACAGATAACCACTAATACCGCAAGCACGCTCGAAGAAGTAGATAAGTCCACCTATATAATATGCATTGATCTCAGGTATTGTGATACGCAAGTTTGGAACGCCACCATCAACGTGTGCGATCGCCACACCCAACTCCGCCATTGCATTGACTTGAGATATGCGACGTCCTGTGAGGAAGTTTAAACCATCAAGATCAGCCTCATCAGCCTCGATAACCACCTTGTTAGCAGGTTTTTCGACTGATATCACAGTCTCGAAAATAACACGCTCTCCCTCTTGAACATATTGTCCCATAGAGTGCAAATCTGCTGTTAATGTAACACTTGCTGGGAAGATTCCGATTCCATCTTTACCCTCACTCTCACCGTAAAGTTGTTTCCACCACTCTGCGAAATACAACAATTTTGGATCGTAAGAGCATAGTATCTCGATGATCTTTCCATCTTTGTAGAGTAGATTACGAGTTGCGGCATATATTGCAGCAGGGTTCTCGTCGAAAGGTACAGTCTCATTTGTTAGTTTCGCCATATCTTGTGCACCACGTACCAACTCAGCGACATCAACACCTCCCGCTGCCAATGGAATAAGTCCTACTGGAGTAAGCACAGAGAATCGTCCACCCACATCATCTGGAATAACAAATGTTGGGTATCCCTCTTTTGTCGCTAAAGTTTTGAGTGCTCCACGTGATTTGTCAGTCACTGCAACTATACGTTGTGCAGCATCCTCTTTGCCATATCGAGCCTCGATCTCCGCCTTAATCACTCTAAATGCGATTGCAGGCTCAGTCGTTGTTCCCGATTTCGAGATCACCACAGCACCCAACGAGTACTCTTTTGTTGCCTCCAAAAGCTCGTAGGTGTAATCCTCCGAAATGTTTTGTCCAGCAAATATTACGATAGGCTCGCTTTGAGTTTTATGTAGAAGTTTAAAAGAGTTGCTCAACGCCTCAAGTACCGCACGAGCTCCGAGATATGATCCTCCAATTCCGATACATATAATGACCTCCGCCTTAGATTTTAGCTTATCCGCCTGCTCCTTGATAGCTGCGAGCTGCTCTGTGGTGATTGAATCTGGGAGATTTACCCATCCCAAGAAATCATTTCCTGCGCCTGTTTTGTCTGCGAGAAGCTGGTTTGCAGCTTGCGCCTGTGCCTTGTAAGCATCATCTATCGTGATACCACTCTTTGAAACATCTAATTTCATAATAAATAAAGTTTATTTGAGTAATTTTGTTAAGTTTTTCATGCTTTTGCGTGCCGAAGCACCTTTGTATAGTATCCTATATACCATATCGGCAATAGGCATCTCCACTGCGTGTTGAAGGTTGACGTGTCTGATGCAATCTGCTGCGAAGTACCCCTCTGCAACCATCGTCATCTCATTGAGTGCGCTCTTTGTTGTAAAACCCTTTCCCATCAAGAGTCCTAGGCGTCGGTTGCGACTATATGTCGAGTAACATGTCACAAGTAGATCTCCCAGATATGCCGATTCACGAGTATCTCGCTCCATTGGGTAGCTACCCTCCAAGAAGGCGTGCATCTCACGTGCGGCATTAGCGATAAGCACCGCAATGAAGTTGTCTCCATACCCCAACCCCACGGCC
>JAWXSU010000074.1:0-8320 GCA_044434245.1 Rikenellaceae bacterium
TCTCGATACACGCAAATGCCGCATCAAACCCATCTGCGTATGGTGCCGAGACGATCCTAATGGGAGAGAGTTCACTGGAACAACAACGTAACGAGGCGGCATTATACACCGCAAATCGAGATCAACTTCTCGATATGTCAAACGAAAAAACAGCAACGATTGTAAGAGCATATATCCAAAACTTGCAATACACGTATGGTCAATATAGCGAAGCCTTTGCTCGTCTTATTCAAAAAAATTATGGCGCACAGGGTCGCAAAACGAGAAATCTGCGATACCAACTCATAAAGGTGCTGTATGGGACAGATATGCCGTGCGCACTCACCGAGATTGGGTTTATGACCAACCCTAAAGAGTTCGCATATATGACATCGCAAAGGGGGCAAGAGGAGATTGCTAGAGCTATTTTTAATGGTATAAAAGAGTATGTCGAGATGGTTAACAAAACCATAACCCCATCAACAACTCAAAAAACTGAGGTGCAACAACCACAAAAGAGCACACAATCGATAGGCTATACAATCCAAATTTTATCGTCAAAAAAAGCGATAAAACCGAACGACTCCCAATTCAAAAGCTACAAAGGTAAAACATGGGAGATGATAACATCTGCAAGCTACAAATATAAATATTACGTGGGGAGGTACGCAACCAAAGAGGAGGCGCAGAGGGAACTTCAAAAAGTGCAGAAGAGTTTCAAAGATGCCTTTATAACCACATATAAAACTGAATAATAAAATTTACTACATAATGAAAAAAGAGGTAAGAATTGGCATCTTCGCTGTTGCGATGATATGCTGCGCATGGGCTGGAACAAAGTTCTTTAGTGGCATCGATATTTTTAGTCGAAATATTGAATACAAAGCTGTATACCAACAGATCGGAGGCATACAAACTGCATCTGCAATTATGATTAAAGGTGTGAAGGTTGGAACTATCACCGATATTGAATTTGACCCCAGCGTCTCAAATGATGTGAACTTGCAACTCACAATCCAACGCAAATATAAAATTCCGGTAGATTCAAAAGCAAAGATTGCAAACAATGGACTGATGGGGGGCAAAATAATCGACATCACATTAGGCGAAAGTAGTGAATATCTCGAAAAGGGGGATTATATTGCAACAATCGAAGAGGCAGACCTTTTTGCCTCTGCTGGCTCAGAATTTGAGAACCTCAAAGCAAAGCTCGATGAGTTGAATAATGAGATGACACGTACGCTCCAAAACATTAACATATTGCTTGAGAGTAACAACGAAAATATGAATGGTCTACTTAGCAACCTTAATGGAATATCGTCAAATCTAAACTCTCTGCTCGATACTCGTAAGGGCGATTTGGGCAGAATTGTAGGTGGGATGGCTGATTTTGCTGAGACACTAGGAGACAACTCGCAAAGAATGGATAGTATAATGATGAATATGAGCGATATTTCGAGCCAACTTAACGACTCAAAATTTGCAGAGACGCTAACTTCAACACTCACAAAAATCGAAGAGACTGTGTCGTCGCTTAACTCCGAGGAGGGAAGTGTTGGTAAGTTGATGAATGATGAGATGTTGTACGACAACCTTGCCTCTGCCTCTGCTAGTTTAGATTCACTACTCATCGACTTCAAGGAGAATCCAAAACGTTATGTTCACTTCTCGCTATTTGGTAGCAAAGAGAAATAAAGATAGGTAATACGGGATGATATACCCCAAAAATTTCGAAGATAAGATAGGTTTCAGTCGCCTTAGAGAGCAGGTCGCTGCCAAATGTACAACAGCCTCGGGCGTATCTAAAGTCGAGGCTCAGCAATTTTTAACCTCACGATCAGAAATCGAAGAGCGACTTATGCTCAGCGATGAGATGCGTACACTTATACTCATGGAGCGTGATTTCCCTAGCGGAGATTACGCAGATATTGATGGCGTGTTGTCAAAACTTTCGATCGAGGGCAACTTCTTGGATGTGGAGGAGGTTGTGACACTAAGGCGTGGATTGTCGGCGGTGGATGCCACTACAAAGTTCATTAACTCGAAGGCTCAAAATGGCGAATATACAACACTCCAAAAACGAGGAGAGGGGATCGAATCGTATGGTTGGATAATTGCTCAAATAGATGCTATTGTAGATAGGTTCAATAATATAAAAGATACAGCATCGCCAGAACTTCAAGTGATTAGGCGATGTCTGCGTGAACGAGAGTCACAACTTTCCAAAAAACTACAACAGGTGCTTAACTCTGCTAAGAGTGCGGGATACATCGACTCCGAGGCTCAAATTTCTATTCGTGATGGACGAGCTGTGATCCCTGTGACGGCGGGAAACAAGCGTAAAGTACAGGGCTTTATTCACGACGAATCGGCAACTGGAAAGACAGTATATATCGAACCTGTTGAGGTGGTGCAAATCAACAACGAACTCAAAGAGTTGGAGTATGCGCAGAGACGAGAAATAGTGAGAATACTCACAGCTTTCACCGACTCTATACGCCCCGAAAAGGAGGGGATGGAGCAAGCTAGCGACTATCTGTCGGATATGGATATGTTACGAGCAAAGGGTGTGTGGGCGATTGATAATGAGTGTATTAGACCTATAATTTCACAAGATGACAGATTGGTTCTTCGCCGTGCAAAACACCCTATACTCGCACAAACACTCAAAAGCCAGCACAAAGAGATCGTACCTTTGGATATGGAACTCGATAGGGCTAAACATATACTCGTGATATCGGGACCAAATGCAGGAGGAAAATCTGTGTGTTTAAAAACTACGGGTATTGTACAATATATGTTTCAGTGTGGATTTTTGGTGCCAGTATCAGAGAATTCGGAAATTCCCATATTTAAATCTATATACATAGATATCGGAGATGAACAATCTATAGATAATGATCTGTCGACATATTCGTCACACCTACTCAATATGAAAAATATGGTGGCAGGAGCATCCGGTAAAACTCTTGTTCTCATAGATGAGTTTGGATCGGGAACAGAACCTGTTATTGGAGGTGCTATTGCGGAGGCTATTCTTGATAGATTGCTCCATAAAGGGTGTTATGGCGTCATCACAACACACTACTCCAACATTAAATATTACGCCTCTCAAAGCGAAGGTATCGCTAATGGAGCGATGACATTCGATGTACAAAACATTCGACCTCTCTTTAAGTTGGAGATGGGCAAGCCCGGAAGCTCTTTCGCCATAGAGATAGCTCGCAAGATTGGTCTTTCGGAGGATATTATCATAGCGGCGAGCGATAAGGTCGGAGGGGAGCATATAAACATAGAGAAACAACTTCGTGAGATAGCACGAGACAAAAGATATTGGGAACAGAAACGAGATCGCATACGCATGACCGACCGCAAGGTAGAGGAGTTAGAACAAAACTATGCAGAGCAGCTATCGAAGATTAAGGCCGAGCGTCAAGAGATCCTTGCAAAGGCTAAATCAGAGGCTAAAATGCTTATTGCCGATGCCAACAAGCAGATCGAAAGCACAATCAAAACTATCCGTGAGGCGCAAGCCGAGAAGGAGCTTACACGCTTAGTGCGCAAGGAGTTTGATGATTTCAAAACGAAGGTGGAGGTTGCTGACCACGACAAATCTGAAGGTGTCGCACGAGAGATGGAGAAGTTGGCTCGCAGGCGTCAAAAACGTGAAGAGCGTAAGCGTCAAGGTGCAGAGCAGAAGGAGGTTGAACAGAGAGAAGAACCCGTAAAAATAGAGGTTACTGTTGGATCTAAGGTACGTATTGAGGGTCAAGATATGACGGGAGATGTACAATCTATAAAGGGAAAGAGGGCGCAAGTTGCATTTGGTCAAATTCTCACTACCGTAAATATAGATTCTCTCACGGTGATATCTAAATCTGAGGCTAAAAGAGCTTCGAAAATGGATGTTCCACGTGCTAAAATATCAGTCGATATATCATCTCGAAAACTCAACTTCAAAGATAATATTGATGTGCGAGGTCAACGTGCATCGGAAGCTTTGGAGATGGTGCAAAATTTTATTGATGACGCTTTGATGGTGGGGGTTAGTTCGGTGGCGATACTCCACGGCAAGGGTACGGGTGCTCTAAAAGATGAGATTAGGAGATATCTTAGGACAATTCCCGATGTTGCACGTGCTGTTGATGCACATGCCGACAGAGGAGGGAGTGGAATAACAGTTGTTGAGTTTAATTAAGAATTGGAGAAATAAAACTCCCCCTAAAATATGAAGTATCTACTCTCCCAAATAGCAACGGTTTGCGGCGGTGAACTCTTCGGAGTTGACCGTGAGGTGGAGTGTGTCATCACAGACTCCAGATCTTTAATGAATGGCAACGCCGGGTTATTTGTCGCTATGAGGGGAGCTAATCATGACTCTCACCACTTTATAGATGAGATGTTGCGTCGTGGGGTTGAATCGTTTTTGGTTGAACGAGAGGTGAGATCATGCAGAGGTTCGTATGTCGTTGTCGAAAATTCGATTAAAGCTCTACAAAAATTAGCTTCACACCACAGATCTTCGTTTCGAGGAAGAGTGGTTGCAATCACAGGATCCAATGGCAAGAGCGTGATAAAGGAGTGGATCGCACAAAGCATCCCTTGTGGAGTGAAGTTTTTTCGCTCGCCACGGAGCTATAACTCGCAACTTGGGGTTGCACTGTCGCTACTCATGTGTAATAAGGATGAAGAGTTGGTGATTATCGAGGCGGGTATATCTCGCCATGGAGAGATGGAGAGACTCACAGAGATGATACGCCCCGAAGTGGTGATATTCAGCTCTATAGGAGATGCTCACATGGAGGGGTTTAGCTCTATGACCGAGAAGATTTCGGAGAAGATGATACTCTGCAAAGGGGCACAGCGACTCATCTTCCATAGCGATTACAAAGAGCTGTGCAGCTACCTACCCAATATAACAATCACAGATGCAAAGATATACAATTCCGCAGAGTTTGTGGATGTTGCCTCCAGACGTAACTCTCAAATAGTGTCGGCATTTTGCGCCGTGATGAACCTCCCTGCGCCCAACTTCGATAACCTCCGCCCTGTGGCGATGAGGTTAGAGGTTAGAGAAGGGATTAATGAATCGGTGATAATAAATGATTCATACAATTCAGATATAAACTCGTTAAACATAGCTCTCGATCAACTCAAATGGGTTGCAGCCGGGAGAAAAACAACACTCATACTATCCGATATCCTACAGAGTGGCACATCGCCACAGGAGTTATACCGTGATGTTGCAGTGAGAATAAAGGGTGCAAAGGTAGATTCACTAATTGGGGTTGGCTCTCAAATATCATCGTGTGGAGAGTGTTTCGATTGCGATAAAAGATTCTTCACCACAACCGAAGAGCTGCTTGGTGCGATAAGTCGAGATGACTATGCAGGGCGTGCAATATTGCTCAAAGGTAATAGAGATAGCCGTTTCGAAAAGATCAGCCATGCATTGTCGTACAAAAGTCACACTACAACTCTAGAGGTAGATTTAGATGCTATTGTACACAACCTAAATAGTTTCAGAGCCAAATTACACCCCTCAACCAAACTCACGGCAATGGTCAAAGCATCTAGCTATGGAGCTGGAGATTATGAGATTGCGCAAACACTCCAATACCAAGGAGTTGACTATCTAGCCGTAGCATTTGCCGACGAGGGACAGAGACTGCGAGAGAGGGGAATCACAATGCCAATCATAGTTCTTAATGCCGATGATGGTAGCTTCTCGCAGATGATAGATTATAGACTTGAGCCCGAAATATATTCGATACGCTCACTTAAGTCGTTCGCATCGGCTGCGGAGCAACATGGCGAAAGAGGATATCCAATTCATATAAAGTTGGACACGGGGATGCATCGCTTAGGGTTTGAACCACACCAAGTTGAGGTACTTACAAATAGCATAAAATCACATGGTGATACGCTCCACGTAGCATCAATATTTTCGCACCTTAGTACCTCCGATATGGAGGATCGGGATGAGAATACGCTACGTCAAATAGAGGTGTTTAATACGATGTGTAACCAAATCAAAAGCGTCGTTTCTCACACCATAATGTGCCATATATCGAACTCTGCGGCAATAGCACGATTTGCGGATCATTATCAAGGTGATATGTGTCGTCTAGGTATTGGATTATATGGTTTCGGATGGGGAGATAATCTTCGACCGGTATCGACTCTAAAGAGTCGTATTGTGCAGATCAAAGAGCTATCCGCAGATCAGAGGGTCGGTTATGCAGAGGCAGGTATTTTGACTCGACGAAGTAAGATTGCAACTATCCCAATCGGATATGCTGATGGTTTGGATCGTCACCTAGGGTGCGGAAAATGGAGTATGATAGTAGGTGGCAAAACAGCAGCTATAGTAGGACGTATATGTATGGATAGCTGCATGATAGATATAACAGATATCGAGGGGGTTGAGGAGGGAGACGAAGTTATAATCTTCTCGCCTCAAAGAGGAAATACCGCCGAAGATATGGCAAATATATTGGGGACAATCCCCTATGAAGTGCTCACTTCGGTGTCGGCACGAGTAAAAAGAATATACCTAAAAGAGTAGATGAAAGGAACATTATACCTAATACCATGCCCCATTAGTGACCTCACGGAGGTTTACGATGTGACACCTGCTGCTAACAAAGCAGTGATCGATTCATTGGATTATTTTATTGTCGAAAACCTTCGTTCGGCACGTAGATTTCTATCCAAAGCAAAGATAGCAAGAGCTATTGATACGCTGGAATTCAGAGAGTTAAATGAACACACCACAAACCCTCAAGAGGTTGCTGAGATGGTGAGACTCATAGTGGAGGGTCGCTCGGCAGGGGTAATCTCCGAAGCGGGAGTTCCAGCGGTTGCTGACCCCGGAGCTTTGGTTGTTGCGGCGTGCCACAAAGCGGGAATCAAGGTTGTACCTTTGGTGGGTCCTTCGTCGATTATCATGGCTATGATGGCATCGGGACTCAACGGGCAATCATTCGCTTTTAATGGCTACCTACCTATCAAAGAGCCTGAGAGGTCTCGTGCAATACGTAACTTCGAAAGGAGGGCTCAACATGAGGGGCAGTCACAGATTTTTATCGAAGCACCTTATCGCAACATTAAACTTTTCGATCAACTTCTAACAACACTCGCAGCGCAAACACACCTTACAGTTGCGATGGATATCACCTCGCCTGCGGAGTTTATCGAGACCCATACCGCTGCGGAGTGGAAAAAGATCACACGCCCCGAAATGAATAAAAAACCGACAATTTTTATCATCGGCTAGTTTGGTCTACAATTTGCGATATATAATACCATAAGAGATTAAAAACACAAAGATATGACAACACAAAAGATTAACAACGAAGAGGTTAACCTAAACGAGGAGGTTAACCAAACAACTCAAGATTCAACTGTAGAGACACCCGAGTCGGACAATATGGCAGATAATGACGCAGAGCAAGGTGCGCAAAGTGACAATATGACAGATACGCCTATTGTTGAGATGGTTGATTGGAAAGATAAATTCGTTCGTCTGCAAGCGGAGTTTGATAACTACCGTAAACGCACACTCAAAGAGAAGATGGATTTGGTGCAAAGTGGTGGTGCAGATGTACTAAAAGCGGTGTTACCCGTGGTTGACGATATGCAACGTGCTCAAACAGCGATGCAGAAGAGCGAAGATGTAGAGGCACTACGTGCAGGAGTAGCCCTTATCGCTCAAAAATTCGAGGAGATGCTCTCACAACGAGGAGTGACGGTGATTGAAGCCGTGGGCAAAGAGTTGGATGTTGATCTGCATGAGGCTGTAGCTAAATTTGCTGCGGGTGAGGAGCAGAAAGGAAAAATTATTGATGTTGTTCAACAAGGATATATGTTGGGAGACAAGGTTTTACGTTTCGCAAAAGTAGTTGTAGGAGAGTAGTACGATGGCTGAAAAAAGAGATTATTATGAGGTGTTAGGCGTTCAAAAAAGTGCCAATGCCGATGAGATAAAAAAAGCATACCGCAAAGCAGCAATTAAGTTCCACCCCGATAAAAACCCGGGAGACAAGGAGGCCGAGGATAAGTTTAAGGAGGCTGCCGAGGCGTATGATGTGTTGTCTAGCGACGATAAACGTGCTCGCTATGATCGTTTTGGTCATGCAGGAATGGGTGGCGCAAGTAGTGCTGGTGGCGGACAAGGTGGATATGGTGGATTCGGCGGAGGTGGATTCTCTATGGATGATATCTTCTCTCAATTTGGAGATATATTTGGCGGTCACCACTCAGGCGGAGGTTTCGGCGGAGGATATTCACGTGGCGGTCAGAGGGTAAACAAAGGTACAGATATCCGTATCAAAGTGAA
>JAWXSU010000075.1:0-8293 GCA_044434245.1 Rikenellaceae bacterium
CTTTCTGATTTTGACATAAAAAATTACCTTAATTGAAACACGTTTCAATTAAGGTAATAAATCTTTGTGAATGTCAACATGTTACAACGGTTTCACCAACCATTTTTGACCACATTGCCCTTTTTTTTGTAGTGGTATGTGATGGCAATGAAAATGTTTGAACTGATATCAAGGCACAGGATCATGCCCCTCTCCGCCCCAAGGGTGGCACTTCGAGAGTCTCACAATAGTTAGCCATGTGCCTTTGAACAGACCATGTTTGCGCAGAGCTTCGAGTGCGTATTGTGAACATGTGGGGGTGAACCTGCACGATGGAGGGGTGAAGGGAGATATGCAGTTGCGGTAGAACTGCACCAATACAATAAGAGGGAATATTGCGATCCTCTTAATTAGATTGCGCAATTTGCTCCAAAATTTTGCGGATTGCATTGTGTATTGTTTTGTATGAGTGTACCTCCTTGGTGGAGTATATGAGGGCTATATCGAGATCTCGTGGCGACTCCCCTTCCAATATCATTGACTTTTGAAGCCGATATGCCTCTTTTACCCTACGACGCAGGGTGTTGCGTTTATTGGCACGCTTGTGGAATTTTTTTGGTACGGTGAACAACACCTCAGCAGATGTTGATTCGCTAGTTTCCGCCAACCATACATATCGTATGGGGTAGACAAACCCTCCACGACCCTGCTCGAAGAGTCGTTTTATAGCACCAATGGTACGGAGCCTTTCGCCATGTGTCAAGGCGTTTGGGGGTGTAGGTTTTGTCATGATAATCTATTTATAAAAAAGGGAGTGAACAATCTGCCCTCTCCCTCTTATTATATTAAGTAGTGCAAAATAATTATTGTCATATTTTTAACAGCACTCTTGGAGCGATATTTTTAACTTTTAAATCTCAATGTAGAACCACTATATTTTCAATTCAACAGCAAAAAATCTCATCACTAATAGCACTCTTAAAAACACACCAATAATTATTTTGCACTACTTAACTTGAGTTCGAATTCAAGTTATATTACTTTTTTGTTGTGCGGCTCTTTTTCAAGATTCTATTTTGCTGACTCTTAATAAACTCCTCTTTCGAGGTATCCTCTTTGAGCTCTACATCTGCAACACTCTCACCTGCTGCGATCTTTTTCAAATAATTATCTACAGCCTTAACCATCGATGGTGCTTGTGGAGTAGGTGCCATAGCCTTTACGCTGAGTCCTGCATCGAGCGCAGCACGCAAAGTTGCATTACCGAAAACTGCGATTGGTGGCAGAGATTCCTTATCGAACTTTTCGCATATAGCCTTCACATCCGATGGTGAGTATAGTGCCACGAGTCCCATATCTGATAGTGTCACCCCCTCCATATCCGAAGATATTGTGCGAGCCAGAACTACAGGTGAGTAGCTCAACTTCAACTGATCCAACATATCTTGGAGTTCAGGTTTGTGTGGTTCGGTTTGAGTAAGCAGGAACTTCTCGCTTTTTTGTTTCACTATCACCTCCACGAAGTTTTTGAACGATCCATCGCCAAACGATATTTTACGCTTACGATAGACAATATATTTTTGGAGATATAGAGCCACAGCCTCTGTTTGGCAAATATACTTCATCCCCTCGGGGATTGTGATACGAGCCTCTTCGCAGATGTGGAAGAAACTATCCACAGTGGTGCGTGATGTAAAGATCACAGCTGTGTGATCGAGGATCTCGACTCTTTGAGAGCGGAACTCCTTGAGTAATACTCCAACTACACGGATGAGTGGTTTGTATTCGATCTCAATTTTGTGTGTTTGAGAAACTTCGAAGAACGGAGATTTTTCAACGATTGCAGGGGTAGGCTGCGAAACTAAAATTTTACGGATATTCACCTTTGGAATTTATTACCTATTTTTATTTAACTTATATTTAAGGGTATGGATATCTCTCCTATATCAGGATGTATCGGGCAGAAAAAGCCCATAAAAATGTCAAGGGGAGGATTTCCACGCCACAAAGATACAAAAACCAATGCAGAATTGAAATTTTTTGACGCATAAAGAGTAAAAAACTCTGTCGAATAAATGCAACTAAAAATACAATACCCACAATCATAGATAGTTGCAGAATCCATTCACCTTGTTTATATGAGGCAACTCCACACATAATAAACAGTGGAGAGGCGAATATGATGCATAAAACCATCAGTTGACGCTTCATAGAGAAGATTTTTTTCACAAATTCGATATTAAGTGACAGATACCCTCCAACCTTCAATATCGCCCACTCATAGAGTGCCACAGCAATAATAGCAGCAATAGCTCCCACCATCCACTCAACACTATCAAAGGTATCCACCGAATCTATATATTGAGCGACAACACGTCCCGAAAAGAGTGCAAAAAAGGTTATAGCCAACGACCACGATGCCACCACCATTCCCAATCTCTGTCTACCCACGACATATCTCTCCTCACTCCCATCTACATGTCTGTGAGGTTTGAGTTGCGACCATTTGATCTGCCCTCCTTTGATTATGTGGGGTAGCCATATCAGGTAGAGTAGCGAAAATGCCACAGCTATAATTATGTATATCGGATTTGTGACAATAGCATCTACGCTGCTGGGAGTGTCATGCAGACCAGCCATTGTTGTTGCTTGGCTCAAAGTAGACCCCTCGCCAAAGACAATACGCTCCATATCCATACGCACCTGCGCCAAACTATCTGCCACAAATATACGGTGCAACGAATCCGCCACTTCAACTTGGCGGATTGAGTCTGCTACCATCTGTAGGCTATCTATTGCGACAATGCTCATTCTCTAATCAAAATCTCTATTTAATGAAACCCGAATTGTTGTACCTTTGCCAATGACCGAGTCCACCACTGCAATCTCTCCGCCGTGGTACTCCTTAACAATGCGTTTCGACAACGATAACCCCAACCCCCAACCACGTGTTTTGGTGGTAAATCCCGGCTCGAAGATCTTTGTCCAGTTGCTTTTCGGGATACCTTTTCCCGTATCTTTGACATCTATATAGACCTTACTATCGGTGGTCGATATCTTCACATCCAACGCTCCATGACCTTGAAGTGCATCGAGGGAGTTTTTGAGCAGATTCTCGACAACCCACTCAAAGAGTGCGCTATTGAGCATCACCGAAACAGGAGCCATTGCAAAGCCATTGTAGTCGAGTGTGACATTACGTGGAATTCTCGATCGGAAGTACATAACACTCTCACCCACAACTTCGTTGATGTTGGCGGGAGTTAGCGGTGTGTCTGATCCGATTTTCGAGAATCGGTCGACAATTTTGAGCAGATGTCTTAAATCTTTATTCATCTCCTCCACAACCTCGGGGTCGATAGGTTGCGTTTTAAGGTATTCGATCCACCCCAATAGTGACGATGTGGGGGTACCCAGCTGATGTGCCGTCTCTTTGGCTAACCCCACCCACACTCGATTTTGCTCCCCCTGCTTGGTGCTGGTGAAGGCGATATAACATAACAATATATATACTAGAATCGCTATCAGCTGGATGTAGGGGTAAAAATATAACCTTTTGAGCAGTGTCGAGCGACCATAGAAGAGGATATGTTTGTCGCTATTCCACATAAACCTCACAACGATAGGTTGATTCTCTTCGGCGAGTTTCTCGATCTCTTTGCGCAACAGATCGGGGTGGTTTATGATCTCGTCGGCTATAAGATGAGACTCTATTACGTTGAGTTCATTATCTGTCATCACGAAGGGGATATTCTGGCGACTATTGACAATATCGGCGATGAAAGGATCGCTACGTCCCATAACATCTTGGTTGAGTCGTTCCATGGCGTGTGCCCACACCTCAACATCGTGTTGCTCCTTGCTCCTTAGTGAGTTTGCCATATTGTGGGTAAATAGCAACGACACAATACCCAACAACATTCCCGACGCAATGACAATTTGATTGCGTAGGGTTATGGATAGTATCTTTCTAAAGTTCCACATATATGATATAGCGTATTACTCTGCCGTCGTTGTGTTAGATTCCGAGTGTGCCTCCAAACTGCGTTGCCACTCAGAGGGTGTTGTTAATAGTTTAATTGCTTGATTCACCTCATCGTCCATGGGAAGTGAGTTTTTGATTACATCCTCATAAAATCCGTGACGTAGGATTATATCGTCGTTAATGTATCGTGTGATCTCGGCACGATAGGTTGCAAGATTGGTTAGTTTATCATCTTTGAGGCTCTGCTCCAACTCCTCGATAAGCTCCGTGTCATAACGCTCCTCGGTGGCTGCCTTCTTGAGATCTTCGAGTAGTGTACGGCTACGAGATTTGTAGGGTATATCTCGACTCTCGACAAATTTCGCAAACTCGTCATACTCCGCATCACTTATCGAGAACCCCTCAGCTGAGAACTCCTTCCCCAGATTGCGGATGTAGTACTCATCACCAAATTCATCTATAATACCCATGCCATACAACATCGCAGCAAAGCGACTTATGTACTTCGGCTCGGTGACAACATCGGGTGCGATGCCTCCTCCATCGTACACTTTGCGACCCGAACGTGTTGTGAACTCTCTTTTGAGTGAATCCGCACTCTTTTCGTTGGACAATTTTGCTCTGTTTGATTTATCTTTCGAGTAGTCAATAGCTTGGATACATCGCCCCGAAGGGATGTAGTATCGAGCTGTTGTGAGTTTGAGATATGAGTTGTACCCTACAGGTAGTGTGCTTTGAACCAATCCCTTACCAAAACTTCGCTGTCCGATCAACACCGCACGATCCATATCTTGAAGTGCTCCGGCAACGATCTCCGCTGCGGAGGCTGAGTTTTCGTCGATCAACACCACAAGTGGTAGATCCTCGAAGAGTGGCGAGTTTGTGGTTTTGTATACCGTGGAGTCTTGTCGCCCCTTGATTTTGAGAACCTCCGTAGATTTGGGCAGAAACAGCGACAGTATATCTATAGACTCCTGCATGAGTCCTCCTCCGTTGCTACGATAATCCAACACCACACCCGAGAGCCCCTCATCTCGCATATCGAGCAAAATTTTCGACATCTCCTTGTAGCTATCCTCCGTGAAATCTGCATGGCGGATATACCCTATAGAGTCCCCCTTCTCTCCGACCCATCCCGAATAACTTATTGCGGGGATCTTTATTCGCTCACGAGTGAGTGTAATTTTACGAGTTGTGGTGGTATCTTCGATTGGGCAGATCTCGATTTTGAGTTTCGTTCCGGGTGTACCCTTTAGCCTCTCGCTTGCTTGTGCTGTGGTCATCCCCACCGCCGAGACTCCATCTATTTTGAGGAGCTTATCCCCAATGCGTAGACCACTCTTCGCCGCAGGGGAGTCTTTATAGGGTTGTGCGATGATTACGTACTTTCCCTTTTGGCGTATCACCGACCCTATACCGCCATATTTTCCAGTTGTCATAACCTGAAAATCAGCCATATCCTCCTCTGCGAGGTATGCAGAGTAGGGATCCAACATGCGAGTCATTCCATATGCTGCATCTTTGAGCAGTTGTTGAGGTTCTACATCATCGACATAGTTTTCGCTGAGCTCACGCATGAGTTTGATTGTTGTTTCGGTGCTTTGCATAAGCCCGAAATTATCATCGCCTGAAGCCTTTATTGATAGCAGCGAGAGTGTCACAACCCCCAAAGAGATCCAAATCCTATGTCGTTTCATATATCTTACAGTTTTTAAAGTCCTACTTATCCTCCCCGTTAGAGAACGATATCGCCCCCTCTAGGCGATAGATGATAAATGGCACAGAGCGACGAATACCCTCTACAACCAATTTATCTCCCACCTGTGTGAGTGTGATTGTATCTTCGAAAAGTAACGTTAATTTCTTGAAAAAATTGTCGTTTGCGAAGCTCATCTCCCCCTTAGACTCCTCCTTGAGCGAGAATCCACACGCCTCGAAAGCTGCGATAATTTCTTCGCGATTTTTGGTGATATCGCCCGAAACCTCCTGCTTCATAAATCCAAATACGGGGTACGAGAACGACAACGCCAAGATCGCAATAATCATAATTATGCCTCGTGATGAACCGATAAGTGTTGCGAAGGTATCCTGCGGCGAGAGTGCCGAAAGACCGAAAATGTGCATTCCATAGATTACCGCTATGTAGACTACACACAGCGATACCAAATACTTAAGTGCTCTTGAAAAATAGTTCATAATTTTATCTTTTTAAATTTGTATTTACTTAGTTTCTAGGTGTTTAGCAACCCTCTCCATCAACCACGTCGGTGTGGATGTCGCACCACATATACCCACCGATTCAACCCCCTCTAACCACTCGTCACAAATCTCTCCTTCATCTTCGATGGTGTAGGATCTTGCGTTGGCATCACGGCACAACTCAAAGAGTACCTTTCCATTGCTCGACTTTTTTCCACTCACGAAAAGTACAACATCAAACCTTCGGGCAAACTCCACAAGGTTAGCTTCACGAGACGAAACCCGTCGACATATCGTGTCGCATACCGTAACCTCCGCACTGCTGCGTTGGTGCATGATCTCAGCCAACCTCTCAAAAAGGGCGATGCTTTGTGTGGTTTGCGACAGAAAGTATATGGGACGCTGCATATCTATCAGCGACATATCCTCCTCTCTCTCGATCACCACAACTCGATCGTCGACCTGTCCCGTAAGCCCCACAACCTCGGCGTGACCACGCTTTCCGAGCAGAACCACCTGTCCTCCGATTTTTGACATATCGTCGTATGCACGTTTCACCCTCTTTTGTAACTTTGCAACCACCGGACATGTAGCATCTATGATCGGGATACCAGCCTCTGCCGCCTTGGTGTATGTTGAGGGTGGTTCGCCATGGGCACGGATCAACAACATCTCCCCTTGCGCCATAAGCATCTGCTCTTTGGTGAGTGTCTTGAGCCCCAGAGACTCCAACCTCTGCACCTCGACTCTATTGTGTACGATATCCCCCAAAGAGTAGACCACACCATGCTCCTCTAGCGCACACTCCGCCTGCTCGATAGCTCGCACTACACCAAAACAAAATCCCGATTGGGGGTCGATCTCGATACGCATAACTTTACTTGTCCCCCATCTTTTGGTTATATACTCTATCGAACCACTCCATCTGTTCGTGGAGTGTCATATGGCTGTTATCTAGCTCTATAGCATCATACGCACGACGCAGTGGTGAGTGTTCACGGTTGATGTCTGCATTGTCTCGTGAAATGATATTCTCCTCGATTTGGTCGTACGACACATCCTCCCCCTTAGCCGTGAGCTCTTCATAACGACGTTGTGCTCTGATTTTAGGGTCGGCAGTCATATATATTTTAATCTCTGCCGCAGGAAACACCACCGTACCGATATCTCGACCATCCATCACAACTCCTCCGCTTGTGCCCATCGCCTGTTGCAGCGACACTAACTTCTCTCGTACCTTCGCAATAGAGCTTATTCGGCTCACCGCTTGGTTCACCTCGATTGTGCGGATTTGATCCTCGACGAGTTCTCTGTCGATATATATATCGCTCGCTTCACGTGTGGCGTTATATTTGAAATCTATATTTACAGATGGTAGCATCGCCTCAACACCCTCTATATCAACGCCATCTGGTGTGATAAATCCACCCCTTAGCGACATTAGTGCTATGGCACGATACATCGCCCCGGTATCTATAAAACGGTATCCGAGTTGTACAGCGATCGCCTTAGCGAATGTACTTTTGCCGCAAGATGAGAATCCATCTATGGCAACAATTATCTCTTTTGAATTATTGTATTCCATTGTGTGACATTATTATATAGAGTGTCGAGATTATGGTGTATAGCCCCAACGCTCCGATTATTGAACCTGCGACATGGTTTATGGTGAGCATATGTCGAGGTCTAAATTTAGCTCTAAAAAGGTTTATGACGCACGCCAGCATCGACCACCATGCCACAGCTCCTGCGAAGAATCCCGATGTCACGATGATTCCGCCAATTAGGTTCGAGGAGTCGCTTTGGTCGCCTGTCGATATTTTGAACATCGCAAAAAATGCGAGTATGTAGGGTATCACCATCAAGAAATTAGCGAGCGTGAGACCAAATATAGATCCGAAATCTTGCCATGGAGAGCTCTTGCCTGCACGGTTCTTGCGGATCTGAACCACTGGGTTTTGGAAAAATATATATGCTCCCACACCAACTACGAATACTCCGCCTATGACCCGAAGAATCACGTTATATTTTTCGATAGGTGTTTGTAACACAGAGTAGAAAAAATATGCCACCAGAGCCATCAGCGTATCGGCACTCGCCACACCTAAACCTGAAATAAACCCCGAGCGG
>JAWXSU010000076.1:0-8219 GCA_044434245.1 Rikenellaceae bacterium
GTTTTTAAGAGTGCTATTGGAGATGAGATTTTTTGCTATTGAATTGAAAATATAGTGGTTCTACATTGAGATTTAATAGTGAAAAATATCGCTCCAAGAGTGCTTTTAAAAATATGGCAATAATTGTTTTTCACTACTTAATATATTTAATATACCCCGTTCACATTGTAATGGTACTTTTGCATAAAGTTTTATACGACACGTATAATATGCTTTGACGTTGTATTTATAGGTTAAGAGGGGCACAGTTGTGATAATTGCGCCCCTCTCTTTTTATTTTTGTTCCTCTATTTTCGTCTTTCGATCTCGCGGAGGTTTTCGATTTTCTTATTTTGCAGAAAGTCATATATTCCCCCCAAATGCTCCACAACACGACCTTGTGAAAACTCATACACCTTATCGACCAACCCATTCAAAAAATCACGGTCGTGCGACACCAAGATCAACGTACCATCGAAACTTTTTAATGCCTCCTTCAATACATCTTTAGTTTTAAGATCGAGATGGTTCGTGGGCTCATCGAGGATAAGCAAATTCACCGGTGCTAGCAACAATTTTATCATCGCCAGACGTGTACGCTCTCCTCCCGACAACACCTTCACATATTTATCAATATCATCTTTACCAAACATAAAAGCCCCCAATATATCACGTATCTTGGTGCGAATATCTCCCACCGCAACATCATCTATTGTCTTAAACACCGTGATATTTTCGTCAATAAGCGACGCCTCATTCTGGGCAAAATATCCGATTTTGAGGTTATGACCCAAAGCCAACTCCCCCTCGAAATCTATCTCCCTCATGATCGCCTTTACCATCGTAGATTTTCCCTCTCCGTTCTTTCCGACAAATGCCACTTTATCGCCACGTGCTATTGTGATCGAGGCATCGCTAAAGACATTGTGATCTCCGTAGCTCTTACCCATATCGTGCGTGATAACGGGGTATGCTCCCGAACGTGGCGAGGGTGGAAAACGCAAATTTAGAGATGATGAATCCTCCTCATCCACCTCCACACGCTCCAACTTTTCGAGCATCCTAACTCGTGATTGAACCTGAGAAGTCTTTGAGTAGGTACCCTTAAAACGATCTATAAAATCTTGGTTATCAGCAATTATACGTTGTTGATTCTCATACGCCGCCATCTGTTGAATACGTCTTTCGGCACGCAACTCCAAATATTTCGAGTAGTTGACCTTATAGTCGTATATACGCCCCATTGTGATCTCGATGGTACGTGTTGTGATGTTGTCGACAAACGCTTTGTCGTGTGATATCACCATCACCGAGTTTGCTGAGTTAATGATAAAATCCTCCAACCACTCTATAGACTCGATATCGAGGTGGTTAGTAGGCTCATCTAGAAGTAGCAACGTTGGTTTTTGAAGGATAATCTTCGCCAACTCAATGCGCATTCTCCAACCTCCACTAAACTCCGTAGTTTGGCGAGTGAAGTCACTGCGCAGAAATCCCAAACCTAACAGAGCCTTCTCTACATCCTCCTCATAATTTGTGAGGTCGATATCATAGAACTTCTCCGATAGAGCTGTCACCTTCTCGATGATCGACATATACTCATCACTTTCGTAATCCGTGCGCACAGTCAACTGCTCATTGAGAGCCTCGATCTCTCGCTCCATCTCGAATAGGTGTTCAAATGCACGAGATGTCTCCTCGAACACTGTGCGTCCATCATCTACCATCAAATGTTGAGGTAGATACCCGATCTTTCCTCCATCGTTCACCGTCACTCTTCCACGTGTGGGGATCTTCTCTCCCGCAATGATTTTGAGCATGGTAGATTTTCCTGCGCCATTTTTACCCATTAGGGCTATGCGCTCTTTATCGTTGACTACAAACGATATATCCTTAAAAAGTGTTGTGCCGCCAAACTCTACGGCTAGAGAATCTACTGATACCATCTTTAGAATTGGGTTTTTAGTACCCCAGATTTGTAAAATTGTCGTTAGGGATCTTTACCACATATGCCTTATTTGTCTTGTTGGCATAACTATAACTCCTAATCCAAGGATTTAGGATTCTTAACTGTCGGTAATTTGTATTGTGGCTAGCTGCAAATTTGCTCCAATCAATATTTTGCTCCGCAACCGACACCTTTGTGTAGTTTTTGAACGCAGGGAAATAATCCGACTCTTTGAGGTGGAATCCATACTTCTCGGGTTGAGGAAATATGAGTTTAATACTCACAATACGAGGCACATACCTCATCGTCTCTTCGGGCAGGAATAGATCCCAATAGTCGTTTACCCCCTGTGTTTCCAACCTTCGTGCGACACCTGCTTGCCCAGCATTATAGGATGCTGCAACGAGTGTCCAACTGCCAAATCTTTTGTACGCTTTATTGAAGTAGTCGCATGCCGCTTGTGTCGCCACCTCGATATTGTATCTCAAATCTACATTCTCCCCCGTCTCCACACCATACTCTTTAGCTGCCGAGGCGATAAATTGCCACAACCCACAAGCACGTGCCGGAGATTGCGCATTAGGATTGAGTCCACTCTCCGCAACGCATAGATATTTGAAGTCGTCGGGGATATTATTCTTTTTGAGAATTGGCTCGATAATAGGGAAGTACCGAGTTGTATTACGCAGTGCGATTGTTGTTGAGGTGTGCATACACGATGTTGTGAGCACCTCTCGCTCTATCGCCTCTCGAACATACGGCAACTCAATAGGCACCTTCTCGCCCGCAAACTCTAGATATTTGGGTAGAGGCGCAATCCTCACCCCCGCCTCATAAGTCTCGCTTTCACTATATGCAGCTTGAGCCGATACCTCCGATGCAACAAATAAAACTGTCGAGATGACTACTACTAATGAGGATATCGCTATAACCCCCTTACGTACAGATATTATTTCTTTAAAAAACATGTCTTTAACACAATTCCCGACCCCTCGATACGGCAATCAACCTCTTCGGGATTGTCGGTAAGTTTAATACTCTTCACCTTGGTACCTCGCTTGATAACCATCGACGAACCCTTCACCTTAAGATCCTTAATCACGGTCACCGAATCTCCATCCATAAGCTCTGCGCCATTGCTATCACGTGTGATTTTCACCACATCTTCTGCCGATGCATCAGCACTCCACTCATGGGCGCAATCAGCACATATATTGAGGCTACCATCAAAATATCCATTTTCGCCACTACATGCAGGGCATACTAAAATATCACTCATAATCAATTCTTTTTATTGTGAGCCACAAAGGTATAATAATTCTTTGGTTGTGCAAAACCATACAAAATTTTACACATCCAAATTATCTGTTTCCATTAACAGTTTGCCAACAGAGACGTTAAATTAAAATTCTACCACTCCTCAACACCACTCACCGTTTGTACTTCACCGACCGATGTGATATTCGAATCTACGCTCTTCTCCTCAACAAACACAGGCATTGTGGTGTTGTTCACAAGTTTTAGCGATGTCGATTGTGCTTGAGTGAACGGTGTCATCATCTCGCCATGTAGAGGTTCGCGATATCCAACCAATATTGGAAGTGGGCTCTTGCGATTTTCGCCATTGTAAGGGTTGATTGTGACACTATTATTCTCGCCGTGGATTGTCGCAATAGCGTGAACGAGTCTATCCGACTCTGTGGGGACTAACGACAACTCAACATCAGCGTTGTGACCCTCAACAAACAACAATGGACCATAATTTGCATCTCCCTTGCAACCTCTCACTACTGCATTGTCGCTAACCCAATATGCACGCTCACAACCTATAGTTGTACAATTTTCGAGATAGACACCACCCTTGGTACGTAGCTCAAAACCACCACGTGTATTTTTTGCGGTACAGTTGATGAATCGAATATTGTTGTTGTCGCTGCTATATGTTCTGAAACCATCCTCACAGAGAACTTTCATGTAACCCGGAGTTACGACATTCTCACCTTTACGATTAAGAGATACGGTTCTGAAATCGACCTCCGATGCAGGGGTGTTGGTCTCGGTAAGGATGTCATCTGTTGTGCGCAACTCACCCTCAACATAACAATCGATAAATGTGATGTCGCTAGCACTATTTTGGATAAAGTAACCATGACCTAATGCTTTGATATACAACTCACAACCAATGACTGTTGTTTTGCTACCCGTAATCAAGAATCCGCAATGTTTTTGGAGTGTGCGAATCACCCTATCACGCCCCTTACCAAATAGATCTCCATATCCGTATGGGAATGAACCTTGGAGTTTGAACGTAACATTTTCGATCGTGTTGCCCTCACCCTCGACAGTCATAGAGATTCCTCCTGCTGTGTTGCCTATATGTTCGATTTTGTACCCTTTGATATGGTTATTGTCTCCCGTAACCTTCACCTCTCTAACATCTGTTGGAGTCGTTATCAACGCTTTGATTTCGGTGTGTACCTCGAATGTCACGTCGCTAAGATCGAAGGTGTTGTTATCACCCGAAAATGTTATATAGGTACAATCACCCATCTCCTTCTTCTGCTCCAGAACATCACCTTGGATGTAGTCTCTCATTTGATATACTCCGGGTGTCATCTTTACATTATTGCCACTAAGTGCAGCATATTGCGCAAGTTCATCTATGGTGCTGATTGTGATTAGATCGGAGCTCGTCGAGCCACACGACATGAAAATCAGCGCAGTAAGCGAAAAAATTAGGTTTTTCATTTTGGTTTAATTTTTAATAGTTATTGTTTATGACCTCAAAGATAATACTATTTTTACAGATCTATATAGTTTTACCAGATAATAGGTATAAATACTTATTTTTGCGATTTTGCTCGTGCAACTATCTATGTTATAGGTAAAAAAGTTATCTTTGTGTTGCTTTTTAAAATGTAACGTTCAATGAAAAACCAAAACTCGCTATCAAATCCAAGCTATATTTTGGATGAAGAGAGGCTCATAGAGAATCTACGCATCATCGACAACGTGCGCCATCAAAGTGGTGCTGAGGTGATTGTGGCACTTAAAGCGTGCGCCATGTGGAGCATCTTCCCTACCCTTGCTAAACATTCAGATGGTGCTACGGCGAGCTCACTAGCCGAAGCGAGATTGGTCTACGAGGAGTATGGATCGCCGGCTCATACATACGCTCCGGTCTACACCGAAGAGGAGATCGACGAGATTTTGTCGCTTAGTAGCCACATAACATTCAACTCACTGAGTCAATATCACAGATTCGCAAAGAGAGCACAAGCACAAGGTGTATCGTGTGGCGTGCGTGTGAATCCTCGATACTCCCCTGTCGAAACAGACCTATATAACCCCTGTGTTGCGGGCTCTAGACTTGGAGTACCCCCCGAAGAGTTAACATCGTTGCCAGAGGGTGTGGAGGGGATACATTTTCATGTGCTTTGTGAATCAAGATCACACCATCTTAGACTAGCTCTGGAAGCAGTGGAGAGATATTATGGAAAGCTACTCCCCAAACTTAAATGGTTAAATATGGGGGGAGGACACCTTATGACACACGCTGATTACGACACAGAGGAGTTAATTGACCTGCTCAAGAGTTTCAAAGCTAAATATCCACACCTACGCTTGATCTTAGAACCAGGCAGTGCATTTACGTGGCGCACAGGATCCTTAGCGGCTCGTATCGAAGATATCGTTTGTAACGAGGGGGTCAAAACTGCAATGTTAAATGTATCGTTTGCGTGCCACATGCCCGACTGCTTAGAGATGCCATACATGCCCTCTATTGTTGGAGCTCGTGAGACTCAAAGTGGCGAAAGAGGTTGGCGACTTGGTGGTAACAGCTGTTTGGCGGGAGATTTTATGGGAGAGTGGATCTTCGACAAAGAGCCACATGTGGGGATGGAGATTCTATTCGAAGATATGATTCATTACACAATGGTCAAAACCACAATGTTTAATGGTGTTTCGCACCCCTCCATCGCAATTCGTCGGGTGACGGGTAAGGTGGATATTGTGCGAGAGTTCGGATATGAGGATTACAAAAACAGAATGTCATAAAATAAAACAACACAAAATATGAAAGATTTTAAACCCACAGAGTACACACTAGAGTGTGTTGCGACAGGTCGCAATTTCGAAGATGCAGGGTGGACCATCGAGGATAAGCAGTGCAACACCCCCTCGTTGATACGTGCCAAATATGCAAAAAAACAGATCGAGGTGAAAGGAGATGAGTATGGTCTCTACAAATTTGCAGATTGGTTGCCTGTGAACCGTATGCTTGAGGGCTCTTCAGCTCCGGTGACATACAAAAGTAAACTTCTTGCGGAGCACCTAGGATTAGAAAATCTATACATCACATTTAGTGGCTACAACCCGTCTGTTGGTGCTACCATGCCAACCTGCTCTTTTAAGGAGACCGAGGCGTATAGTGTATGTGCACGTGCGAGCCAAAGTGAAGATAGAATTTTGGTTGTGTCGTCAGCCGGCAATACAGCGCGCGCATTTGCAAAGGTGTGTTCCGACAACAATATCCGCCTGCTACTCACCGTGCCTGCCGATAATTTGGATGCATTATGGTTTGATGCTCCGCTGAACCCATGCGTGAAACTTGTAGCGTGCGAGAAGGGTGGAGACTATTTCGATGCTATACATTTGGGAAATATGGTTCTCAAATCTTCGATGTTCTACCCCGAAGGTGGAGCAAAAAATATTGCACGCCGTGATGGTATGGCGTGTACAATGCTCTCTGCTACAACAACTATAGGTCGTATCCCTGATTACTACTTCCAAGCCGTAGGTAGTGGCACGGGGGCTATTGCAGCGTGGGAGGCAAATCAACGCTTGATAGAGGATGGTCGTTTCGGTAGCAACATGATGAAACTTATGGTGTCACAAAATGCACCCTTCGTTCCGATGTTTGATGCGTGGCGTGTAGATTCTCGTGAGATGTTGCCATACGATGATGACAAGGCTCGACGTGATGTCGAGATCATAGATGCCAAAGTGTTATCTAACAGAAGACCTCCGTATGGAATTGTCGGTGGTCTATACGACGCCCTCAAAGCGACAAATGGCGAGGTGTTAGTAGCAACAAATCCTCAAAGCAGAAAGGCTAAAGAGTTATTTAAAAAGTTGGAGGGGGTAGATATCCACTCTGCTGCAGCTGTAGCCACTGCATCTCTTATAAAGGCGGTAGCTGATGGTAAAGTCGAAAAGGATGCAACCATAATGCTAAACATCACGGGTGGTGGAGAGGAGCTGCTAAAATCGAAAAAGGAGATATGGATGCTTAAACCATCTATAACATTCCCTCTCTCGGCTGAAGTTGAGGAGGTTGTCGAGAGGTGCGAGGAGTTGTTTGACCCCTTAACCTAAATTTTGACCACATTGCCTTTGACGTTCTTAGCTTAACATCAAAGCTCAATTCACAAACTAAGAATCTGTTTAAGTTTTTCTCACTTAAATTGCTAAGGTTCTTTCACTTCGCTTTTGAATTTTGCTATCTTGCAAATAGCCCGCTATTAGCTGCAATATCAAAATCAAAAATCAAAGCAAAATAGCGCATAGCATTTTTAAGCAGAAAAACTTAAACAGATTCTAAAAAATGGCTGGAGTTCCTCCGTGAGGTTACTCCAGCCATTTTTCTATAAAAGTTGTATCTCTCTTGATTATGCCTTTCCAGCAGAACCCAAAACGTTCTCACACTTGTGAGCATAAAGTTTCTTAAGCTCGTCACGAGCTGGACCCAAGTATTTACGTGGATCGAACTCTCCTGGGCTTTGGATGAATACACGACGTACAGCTGCAGTCATAGCCAAACGACCATCTGAGTCGATATTGATCTTACATACCGCACTCTTTGCAGCCTCGCGAAGTTGCTCCTCTGGAATACCGATTGCATCCTTAAGTGCACCACCATTAGCGTTGATCTCAGCAACATACTCTTGTGGAACTGAAGATGCACCGTGAAGTACGATTGGGAATCCTGGGATACGAACCTCGATCTCCTTCAAGATATCGAAACGCAAAGCTGGTGGAACCAAGATACCATCCTCGTTCATTGTGCATTGCTCTGGCTTGAACTTGTTAGCACCGTGAGAAGTACCAATTGAGATAGCAAGTGAATCTACACCTGTCTTGTTTACGAAATCCTCAACTTGATCTGGCTCAGTGTATGTGTGGTGATCTGAAGATACCTCATCCTCAACACCTGCCAATACTCCTAGCTCGCCCTCAACAGTTACATCGTGTGCATGAGCATACTCTACAACCTTCTTTGTAAGAGCTA
>JAWXSU010000077.1:0-8210 GCA_044434245.1 Rikenellaceae bacterium
TTCTAACTCTGCGTAGCTCAGTGCTATTCCCAGGGGCGATAACCCCAATCACAGTAGGTCGTGAAAAGAGTATATGTTTAGTACGAGAGGTTAACCAACGTGGAGGTCTTTTGGGTGCAGTACTTCAACGAGAAGAGGAGGTAGAAAACCCAGGGCCAGCAGATATGTACACCATCGGAACATCGGCTAAGATCATCAAGATCCTAGAGATGCCGAATGGGTCACTGACTGTAATTCTTAATGGTCTCACAAAGATAGAGGTTAATGAATATGTGGGCATTGACCCATATATGACAGCTAAGGTCACACCACTAAGGGACTCAAATACGGAGTACGAAAGTATTGAATTTGAGGCGTTGGTAGATTCAATCCGTGATGTGGCATTGTCAATTATAGATGTGTCGCCCGCAATGCCTAAGGAGGCTAGTTTTGCCATTAAAAATATAGATTCAAAGCGTGGAGTTATAAATTTCATCTGCACAAATTTAGAGCTTCCGGATCTCGACCGTCAAAAATTGTTGGAGGCACCCGGAATGTTGGCTCGTGCTCGCAAATTACTTGAGATATTGATCCGTGAGCAACAACTAGCTGAGCTAAAGAGCGAGATTCAAAACAAAGTAAAAATAGAGATTGATCGTCAACAGAGGGATTACTACCTACAACAGCAGATGCGCACAATTCAAGATGAGTTGGGAGATAGCACAGATGCTGAGTTAGATAAACTACGCGAAGCTGCAGCTCAGAAAAATTGGAGCGATGAGATCGCAGAGCTCTTTGAAAAAGAGATGACTAAAATCGAGAGATTGAATCCTGCGGTTGCGGAGTATTCTGTTCAGATGAATTACCTACAACTTATGTTGGAGTTGCCGTGGCAAAAGGTCACAAAAGATAATCTAGACCTCAAAAGTGCACGTGAGCAGCTCAACAAAGATCACTTTGGTTTAGAGGAGGTTAAGGAGCGAATATTGGAACATCTGGCAGTTATCAAACTTAAAGGAGATCTAAAATCACCTATTGTATGTCTGTACGGAGCTCCAGGTGTGGGAAAGACATCACTTGGTAAATCTGTCGCTGCGGCTTTGGAGCGTAAGTTTGGTCGCATATCGTTGGGTGGTTTGCACGACGAGGCAGAGATTAGAGGTCACAGACGCACATATATCGGAGCTATGCCGGGGCGTATTATCCAAACCATAAAAAGGTGTGGATCGTCAAATCCTGTGATTATTCTCGACGAGATCGACAAAATCACAGTTAGCAACCATGGGGATCCATCGAGTGCACTACTGGAGGTGTTAGATCCGGAACAAAATACAACATTCCATGATAACTATTTGGATACGGAGTATGACCTATCGAAGGTGATGTTTATAGCTACGGCAAACAATATAAACAATATTAATCCTGCACTTAGAGATCGTATGGAGATGATTAACATCGCTGGATATCTATTGGAGGAGAAGATCGAGATTGCAACGAGACACCTATTACCAAAGCAGTTGGAGGCTCATGGAGTCAAGAGCGGAGAGCTTAATTTGTCGAATGAAGTTGTCGAGAAAATTATTGCGGAGTATACTCGTGAAGCAGGAGTACGTACGCTCGATAAATGTATTGCAAAACTAGCTCGTACACGAGCTAAGGAGATAGCCTTCGAGGAGGAGTTTACCCCCGATGCTACTACTGCATATATCGAGAAGATTTTGGGCGCACCAAAGTTCCTAAATGACATGTACGATATTGCAGGACTCACGGGAGTAGTCACAGGTCTTGCATGGACTGAAGTTGGTGGAGACATATTATATATAGAGTCAATACTCTCTCCGGGAAAGGGAAAAGTTAACTTGACGGGTAACCTCGGAGCTGTGATGAAGGAGTCGGCAACCATAGCCCATGAGTGGGTTATGGCGAATCACGAGAAGTTGGGCATTGACGCTAAGGTATTTGAAACCACAGATATCAACATCCACGTTCCCGATGGAGCAATCCCTAAAGATGGACCTTCGGCAGGTATCACGATGATTACATCTATCGTTTCAAGCTACACGGGACGTAAAGTCAAGGAGCGAATTGCAATGACAGGAGAGACAACACTCAGAGGACGTGTAACACCAGTTGGCGGAGTCAAAGAGAAGATCTTGGCAGCTAAACGTGCAGGTATAGATACAATTATCCTATCGGAGGCTAATCGCAAAGATATATTGGAGGTTAATGCAGATTACGTTGCGGGACTTACATTCCACTACGTGAAAAGCAACGAGGAGGTATTAGAACTTGCCCTAGAGTCAGCTACACCTAAAAAATAGATAGATGAAAGTTGTCGCAATTATTCCAGCACGCTACGCCTCGACACGTTTCGAGGGTAAACCTCTCGCTGTATTGACGGGAGTGAAAGTCATCGAGAGGGTCTATCGACGTGTGGCGAGCGTTGTCGATGATGTGGTTGTCGCTACGGATGATGACCGCATTATGGATGCAGTAAAAGAGTTTGGTGGAGTCGCTATTATGACCTCTACACACCACAAAAGCGGTACGGATAGGTGCTACGAGGCGTATGAAAAGTTAGGGATAGAGGGAGATATTGTGGTAAATGTACAAGGGGATGAACCATTTATCGACCCTTCGCAAATACGCTCTTTGATAGAGCGTTTCGACGATAAGGAGGTTGACATTGCCACACTCGTGAAACCTTTCGAGGCGAATGATTCGATAGAGGCACTCGAAAATCCTAACACCCCAAAAGTTGTTCTCGACAAGGAGATGAAGGCAATATACTTCTCACGATCTATTGTCCCATACCTTCGAGGGGTGGAACGTGAGGAGTGGATGCAAAGTCACACCTTTTACAAACATATTGGCATGTATGCATTTCGCACATCGGCTCTTCGTGAGGTCACAAAACTTCCACAATCGTCACTAGAGTTGGCGGAGTCGCTAGAGCAGCTGAGGTGGATTGAGAACGGGTATAAAATTGGTGTGGGGGTGACCAATATCGAAACTATCGGAATCGACACACCCGAAGATTTAGTTAGAGCAGAGGAGTTTCTTAAACAACAACAATAGATCATGAGCATACAACTAATTGCAGGTCCCTGCGTAATAGAGTCCGCAGAGCTGCTCGATACAGTCGCACAAAGATTGGTGGAGATAAACAAAACGTTGGGCACAGATATAATTTTCAAGGCATCGTTCGATAAAGCAAATCGCACGTCGCTTAGTTCGGCACGTGGTGTGGGGATGGAGAAGGGGTTGCAAATGTTAAGTGATGTTCGCGATAAATGGGGGCTTAAAATCCTCACAGATGTCCATGAATCATATCAAGCTCAGGCTGCAGGTGAGGTTATGGATGTACTACAGATACCAGCATTTTTGTGTCGTCAAACAGACCTATTGGTTGCAGCTGCAAAGAGCGGAAAAATTGTAAATATCAAAAAAGCACAATTCCTTTCGGGAGAAGATATGCTATACCCATACCAAAAGGCGATGGAGTCGGGAGCTAAGGAAGTGTGGCTAACTGAGAGAGGTAACATGTACGGTTACAACAATTTGGCTGTTGATTTCCGCAATATTCCAGATATGCTTAAAATTGCCGACAACGTAATTATGGATTGCACACACTCGGTGCAACGCCCGGGAGGTGCTGGTGGAAAAACTGGTGGAAATAGAGAGTATGTGCCGATGATGGCTCGTGCAGCAAAGGCTTTTGGTGCTACGGGATACTTCTTTGAGGTGCACCCTACCCCAGATGAAGGGTGGAGTGACGCTGCAAATATGTTATATCTTCGAGATCTTGAAGATCTTATAAAATCACTTCTATAATCATGAGCAGAGATCAAATTATAGAGTCTGCAAAGCAGTGTCTACGAACAGAGAGTCGTGCACTTTTACTCTTGGCGGATACAATAGGTAGCGAATTTCAAAATGCTGTCGAGAGCATCCTCTCAAGTAATGGAAAGGTTATAATGACTGGAATTGGAAAGTCGGGACTCATAGCTCGAAAGATTGCAGCAACACTCGCTTCTACGGGAACTCCTAGTTTCTTTATGCATCCTACAGAGGCATTTCATGGTGATTTAGGTATGATCTCTAAGGAGGATATTGTGTTGGCACTTTCGCACTCAGGAGAGACGGATGATGTCCTTAAGATTATCCCCTTCATCCATAGCAATGGTAACCTGCTGATCTCAATGAGTGGAAATGGTGAGTCAACGTTAGCGAAACACTCCGATATTCATTTGTGTGTGGGGATCGACCAGGAGGCTTGTATTTTAAACCTCGCACCCACAACATCGACAACATCACAACTCGCTATGGGTGATGCACTTGCGGTGACACTAATGCAGATGCGCAACTTCACAAGTGTTGATTTTGCGAGGTTACACCCCGGAGGTAGTCTAGGGCGAAGATTACTGATGAATGTTGGTAATGTTATGCGCAGTGAGTCATTACCCATAGTTTCTCCGTCATGTTCCGCCAAGGATATGATTCACGAAATTAGTCGTGGAGGATTGGGACTTATCATCGTATGCGAGGATAATAAAATTGTCGGTATTGTCACCGATGGTGATATCCGTAGAGCGATGGAGAGTCGAGAGAATGAATTTTTCAAAATCTCCGCTGCCGATATTTTAACCCCTAATCCAAAGCGTATAACCTCCGATAAGCGACTTATCGAGGCTGAAAAGATGATGACACGACATAAAGTTAATACACTAATTGTGGTCGATGGTTGCGATAAGGTGGTGGGTGTTATACAAATTTACGACATAAAACTGTAGAGATTAATCTACTCGAAAAAACGCTCATCGAAATTCACAAAATATAGTTTCTCTGTAGCACGAGTTATGGCGGTATATAACCATCTAAGCATATCACGTGACATCTGCTCATCGCCAAATATACATTTGTCAATAAACACAGCACTCCACTGCCCACCTTGTGCTTTGTGACAAGTCACGGCGTATGAAAATTTCACCTGCAAGGCGTTAAAATGGGGGTTGTCTCGTATCTCTGTGAGCCGTTTTATCCGACTTTTTATGTCGAGATAATCCCTCTCTACCTCCGAGAAAAGTCTTTTGCTATCGTCGTAGCTCAAAGCTGGAGATTCACTCGACAGAGTGTCGAGAAGGATGTTACACTCTATATCTTGGTTATAGTCACCAAATGATAAAATTGCACGAGCAAAGTGGAATCCATACAACTCCTCGAAACGTTTGATCTTGACAAGTTGCGCCACATCGCCATTTGCGATGAATGACATTGCTGAATCTTTTATTCGTTCGGTGTAGTAGTAGTTATTCTTCACAATCATCAACATATCTCCACTTTCGATCTGCTCCTCGGCACATAGGCTGAAACGACGTATCCCCTCATTGTAACGATTTGCTCGTTTGTTGGAACGTGTAATTACTATGGTTTCGTCATGACCATACGTGTCGTAACAATCCTGCAACTTCTCGGTAAACTCTCCACCCTCGACAATCTCGACATCGGGAAAATTAAGATTGAAACGTGGAATTTCATATATCCCCCTCTCCAACATACACCTCATAAGTGTTGCATTAAATAAAATTCCGGATGTCGCCTGCTGACGTACCACCTCATCCATTGTTGCATACTCCACATCGCCATACTCACTCATCACCGCCCTATCCAACGCTGGACTATAATCCGACCCCACGGGTGGAAGCTGAGCATTATCCCCCACAATAATCAATCGACACCTTCGACCACTCCTCACGTAACTCACCAAATCATCCAAAAGTGCTCCACTTCCGAAAATTGCACCATCTCCCGTAGAATTCGAGAGCATGGAGGCTTCATCTACAATATAAATTGCATCAGTGTCACGATTAAAGTCTAGAGTGAACTTAGATTGATAATCGGCATTGGTCTTTTCACGGTATATTTTCTTGTGAATGGTGTGTGCCGCACGACCCGAATATCGAGCTAACACATTGGCTGCTCGCCCGGTAGGTGCCAACATAACACTTTTAATTCCCATATCGTCAAGACTCCTAACAAGAGCCGATATAATAGTTGTTTTTCCGGTTCCAGCATAGCCATTTAACACGAAAATTCGCTCGAAATTGGGGTTCGAAAGAAAAATTGATAACTTTTCGACTATTATTTTTTGGTTAACAGTTGTTTCAAAAGAAATTTTAGTGTAAATTTGGGACGCAATACTATTACTAGGCATGGAGCAGAATTTAATTGTTTAGGACAAAGATGCACTTTTTTAATTTAAATACGTACAAACTTAATAACAAATATTCAAAATGAAAAAAATTTTTCAACTACTTCTTGCGCTAGTTATCGCGGGTCTCATCTATGTAATCTACATTCAGATCTCAACTCCGATAAACTTCGAAAAAGAGAAAGCAGCAAAAGATCAAGTCGTGATCGAGAAAATCAAAGACATCCGTGCTGCACAACGTGCTTACAAGTCGAGATTCTATGCATTTACCGACAACTTCGACACTCTCATCAACTTTATCCTTACGGACTCTGTTCGCATGGAGCGTAAAATTGTCGATGAGGATGACTCTGTAGGTATGGCACAACTTAAACTTCAGAAGAGACGTAATATCGAAATCTTCAATGTTGCTGTAATCGACACAATCTTCGCACCACGAAAACTTACGGTTCAAGAGGTTAAGGAGTTGCGTTATGTTCCGACAACAAACAATCAAGTTGAGTTTATGATGAATGCTGGTCGCATCGAAACTGAGTCTAAGGTTGTGATCCCTGTTGTTGAGTGCCGTGTACCATACACTCAATATCTTGACACAATCAAATATCGTCAAGAGATCATCAATCTCATCGATAACGACGTCAATAACTTCTACAAATATCCGGGCATCAAGTTTGGCTCTATGGAGGGTGGTAACAATGAGGCTGGAAACTGGGAGTAAAACTCATCAGCGAGATAAAATTGTGTCCATTCGAATTACATCGAATGGACATAATTTTTCATTGCCATCATCGAATATCCCAACCTTCGAGAAGATAACACTACTCATAGAGAGTTCAAAAGCGATGTTGCTGCCCACGATATTGCTTGACGAAAACACTTTGGAGGGACATCTTCTTTCGGGAGGAATCGCACTATCACCACTTGTTGAGAGAGCTGTCTCTCTACGTGGCGATGACCAAACAACAGCAATTATCGTACTTCCCATATCACTCGCAGAGAAAATAGATAGAGAATTGGGCGATCGTGCGGAGATCACTACCCCACTTCTCGCACCGGCACCAACTCATGGACATGATCTTCGTGTTCACCTATCTCAGGATATGACACTATTATGTCTGAACCTTTACAATGGTGGAGATAGAGTATTTGCCGAATTATTCGACATCAAGGGGTGTGCGGATGTCTTATATTGGATTTCACGCATCGGCGAAGGGTATGACCTCTCAACATATAATATATTCATCAATTCAAATAATAGAGAGCTAGAAAAACTGCTCAAAAGATATTATAAAAAAGTCACAATATGCGAATAATCAGCGGACAATACAAGGGGCGCATAATCACCCCACCGAAAAATCTACGTGCTCGTCCAACGACAGATTTCGCAAAGGAGAATCTATTCAACGTACTCAACAATATCATAGATTTTGAGGAGTGTGATGTCCTAGATCTATTTGCTGGCACAGGATCTATAAGCTATGAATTTATTTCACGAGGTGTAAAATCAATCACTTCGGTGGAGATTAATGCTGTGCACTATAACTTCATAAAACGAAGTGCAGCGGAGCTTGGTGCTAAGAATATGTATGCTGTCAAGGCGAACGTTTTTTTGTATCTACGCAGCTGTACAAAACGCTTTGATGTGATTTTCTCAGATGCTCCATACGATTTAGATGGCAGCGAAGAGGTCATAAAATTGGTATTTGATGGAGATTTACTCCAAGATGATGGAATTTTGATTTTTGAGCATTCCAAAGGCGTTCACTTTGATGAGCACCCTAATTTTTGGCAATCAAGAAGTTACGGCAGTGTCCAGTTTTCGTTTTTCAAAAAAGATTCAAACGACGACAAAAAAGAGATGGAATAATTTGCAAAATAATATTTTTGTCGTATCTTTGTACTCGCAATCAACACTAATGGTGCGTTAGTTCAGTTGGTTAGAATACGTGCCTGTCACGCACGGGGTCAGGGGTTCGAGTCCCCTACGCACCGCCAAAAGCCTTGATAATCGTCTGATTAT
>JAWXSU010000078.1:0-8202 GCA_044434245.1 Rikenellaceae bacterium
TCTTAAATTCTCCGACATGATAAAATACACACTCTCATCGAGTGATAAAGATAAGGTGATGATATGCGACGAAGTGACATACCTACGAGAGTATATCGAGCTACACACCCTACGTTTGAGTAAACATACAACCGTGTCGTACAACTGCTCCATAGATGATGATAGTGTAATGATACCACCGCTGATGCTTATTAATTTTGTCGAAAATGCTTTTAAATATGGTGTATCATCATCCAACGCAAGTAATATCGACATCACCATTACTCTAAAAAATCGAATATTTTCACTCACCACAACAAACGAAATATTTTCGAGCAACCAGACATCCACAAAAATGGGGATTGTTAATTGCCAGAAACGATTGGAGCTATTCTATCCAGATTCATACACACTTGATTATGGAGAGGAACCTTCGACAAATAGATACAAAATAGACCTTAAGATACGATTATGAGATGCATAGCTATAGATGATGAACCGATAGCCCTATCAATAATTAGCAGCTATTGCCAAAACTTCCCCGATATAAAACTCTCGACCTTCACCAACCCACTCGAAGGGATGGCTGAGATAGCTATTTTGCGTCCCGATGTAGTGTTTTTAGATATTGAGATGAACGACTACTCTGGGTTAGAACTCGCCAAAGAGCTACCTCAAAATACAATCTTGATATTCACCACCGCACATGCATCATATGCACTCAATGGATATGAGGTCAACGCCGTAGATTTCCTACACAAACCATTCTCGCTAGAGAGGTTTGATGCAGCACTTTCACGTGCGTCACAAATTATCGAAGTTCGCAAGCGTGCCAACTCTGTAGAGCCACACTCCGAAAGCACAATAACAATAAAGGTTGATTATCAAAATGTTACTATTGCAACATCATCAATATCATATATCGAGGCGATGGATAATTACATCAAGATAAACACCAAAGATAAACGCCCTTTACTCACTAAAATGAGCATCAAATATCTCATGGAGTTGCTCCCTGCGACACAATTTATCCGCATACATCGTTCGTTTATCGTTGCTAAAGCTCAGATTACATCATACACCAAACAAAATATAAAGATCACAAATGGGCTCTCTCTTCCTGTAGGTAGAATATATGGCGAAGAATTTTTTCGTATAATGGCACTCTGTGAAAAAAAATAGCTGGAGTTCCCTCCGTGAGGTTACTCCAGCTATTTTTCAATATATTTTAGAATCTCTTTAATCTATCTCTTCTCTCTCACAACACGGGCATTTGCCTTAGTGAGCTGACGAACATACACCTCATCACCTGTTGTGTAACGCTCCAACAACTCTTCGTTGTAACCACGCACCGTAAGTAGCTCCATATCACGCTTAACCTCAGCATCGAATCCCTCTGCTGAAAGAGTCTTTACAACCTCATCAATATGCCAAGAGTTATCGATAGACAATATTACGTTGATAGCTGAGTTGTGGATCATATTTGTTTTGATACGATAACGCTCCAACACCGCAAATATAGATGCAAAACGCTCCTCCAAAACAAATGAATAGTCACGTGAACGAATAGTAAGCATGATTTGATCCTTCTTCAAAATAAGAATTGGAATAGTCACTGGTGCTGCCTCGCTATTGATTACTGTTCCGGGCTTTGACTTGTCGCCAAATGGACGCACATACAATGGGATATTTTTGTTTTGAAGTGGCTTGATAGTCTTAGGGTGGATGATTTGCGCACCGCTGTAAGCCAACTCGATTGTGTCACGATAGTTCAATGCCTCGATCTTTGTTGCATCTGGGAAGATTTTAGGATCAGCATTCAAGATACCATCCACATCCTTCCACACCGCCATACACTCTGCATTAAGAATGTTAGCCACAACAGCTGCCGAGTAGTCCGAACCCTCACGACCCAAAGTTGTAGTTGTTCCATCTGGAGCAGCACCGATAAATCCTTGACCTACGAATACACTCTCCGATGCACCCTCCATCTCAGCCAAAAGGCGCATTGTTGAACCCTCCAAATTAACTGTAGCGTCCTTGTGGCGTTGACCTGTAAGGAATCCTTTGCGCATGTCAATCCAGCGGTTAGGTGTACCAGCATGGTTAAGGTACTTCGAGATAATTGTAGTCGAAAGGAACTCTCCATAAGCAACAATACGATCATACCACAACTCTGCATCTGCTGCACGATACTCCGCAGTTTGGATATCGTTCTCCATCTCGGCAAACAAAGCCTCAACCTCCTCAATTTTGGTTGGAGCAGCAAACAAGTCGTCGATAATCTCAGCGTGGTAGCTTCGTAGAGCAGTCACGTGCTCCATAGAGAACGCTTTATCGCCCTTCTGGATACCCTCAAAGATAGCCTCCAAAGCGTTGGTAGTCTTGCCCATAGCAGATACGATAATGAACAAATTTTGCTCATCGCTGATAATCTTGTGGAGATTTCTTACACCATCGGCATTACGTACCGATGCACCTCCAAACTTGTAAACCCTCATTTCTTTAAAATTGATTTAAATTGTTTAGGGTGCAAAGATAGTATAAAAAATTGAGATTGTGAAATTTTTTGAGGAATCAATATTTTTTCATAACTTTGCAAACCTAACTTTTTTCGGTATATGGAAGTACACGACATAAGCAAGAAGTTCTTCGAAGAGGAATTAACAAAAAAGGATATATTAAAATTTGAAAATATTATGTACGAAAACTTAAAAAATATCATCGAGCAAGCGTGGGAGAACCGCGAAATGCTTAATGATGAGAGCGTTCAAGCGACAATCCGTGAGGTTGTAGAGCTTGTAGACAAGGGGCAACTTCGCACCGCAGAGCCTATTAGCATGGAGCAGAGCAAGTGGCAAGTGAACGAATGGGTTAAAAAGGCAGTAATCCTCTACTTCCCAATCCAGAAGATGCGCACTATGACAGCTGGCGAGTTGGAGTGGTACGATAAGATGGATCTTAAACATGGATACGAGGAGCTTGGCGTTCGTGTTGTACCTCAGGCTGTTGCTCGCTATGGTGCTTATATCGCACCAGGAGCTATCCTTATGCCTTCTTATGTTAATATTGGTGCTTACGTGGATTCGGGCACAATGGTTGATACTTGGGCTACTGTTGGTTCATGTGCGCAAATCGGTAAGAATGTTCACTTGAGTGGTGGCGTTGGAATTGGTGGCGTGTTGGAGCCTGTGCAAGCTGCTCCAGTTATCATTGAGGATAACTGTTTCATCGGTTCACGTGTGATTGTTGTGGAGGGTGCTCACATATGCCACGATGCAGTGTTGGGCTCAAACACTGTTATCACAGGTTCGACTCACATTATCGACGTTACGGGTGACGAGCCAGTAGAGTACAAAGGTTACGTCCCAGCAGGTTCGGTAGTAATCCCCGGAACTTACAACCGCAAATTCGCAGCTGGCGAGTATGGCGTACCTTGTGCACTAATCATCGGTCGCCGCAAGGAGTCTACCGACAAAAAGACATCATTGAATGACGCTTTGAGGGATTACAATATCAGCTAATTCAAATATTTGCTTAATTTGGAAGTGTATCACTAATATGGTACACTTCTTTTATACATAGATGTTTATGTTCTATTTCAAAGATGAAACAACATCGACCAATGATGATGCTCGTGAGCAGATATACACCCATGGCGATGTGATATGTGCCGAGAGACAGTCGGCTGGACGAGGACAGAGAGGTAATAAATGGATAAGTGGCGAGGGGAAAAATATCACCTTTTCGGTGGTGTTAGAGCCATCGTTTCTCAAAGCCAACGAACAATTTTTAGTGTCGCAGATCACAGCATTGGCTCTCATCGATACCATGAGTGAATATGGGATCACAGCAACTATTAAGTGGACAAATGACATATATGTCGGAGAGCATAAAATAGTCGGAGTATTAATCGAAAATAGATTATCGGGCACTACCCTATCACGTGCTATAATAGGCGTGGGGATAAATATCAATCAACGAGAGTTTGACCCATCGCTACCCAATCCAACATCTATGATTTTGGAGAGAGCAAATAACGAGGAGATCCCCCGCCGTGAGGTTCTAGAGACATTTTACGCCTCGCTTATGAGATGGTACAAAGAGTTAATGACGGGTGACTACGCCTCAATCGACAAAGCATACCATGCCAAGATGTATCGTCGTGGCGAGTACCACAACTACCGCCTTGCGGATGGATGTTTAATCAGAGGAGTTATTCAGGGGGTACGCCCCTCGGGAGCTTTGGTGATTATGCACGATAATGACGAGGAGAGGGAGTATCAATTCAAAGAGGTGGAGTTTGTCATAGAGCAGCGAGGACGTTAGCAGACTCCATACGTAGCAGCTTCTCTTTTAGTGCCACGCCACCCGCATAACCAACCATACGACCGCTAGAGCCCACCACCCTATGGCATGGTACTACAATTAGCATAGGGTTATGATTACACGCAGCACCCACAGCGCGCGATGCCGATGGAGAACCTACAGCCACGGCTATATCTTTATAGGTGCGACGCTCGCCATAGGGGATATCGCAAAGTGCTCGCCACACCCTCTTTTGAAACTCTGTACCACGTAGCTCCCACTCAAAGGTGAATTGTCTGCGCCTACCGTCGAAGTACTCTCTAATTTGTTCGATGGCGCAGTCGGTGAGAGGTGAAGAATTATTGCACGATGAATTGTCTAGGTTTATAAATTTTATGGATGTCACAACATCCCCTTTGTATCCTACACTAATGTCACCGAACTGAGTGGCGTACACAGTGTAACACTCCTTGTTGTCCATATTTGCTCTATTACTATATCTTAAAATTACCAACAACAACAAAGGTAAACATTTTTGGCATTATTATCACAAAAAATATCTTTGGAATATTTGTTGTTATGAAAATAACAGCTATCTTTGCAGAGGTGTAAAAGTACGAAATTTAATCATTAAATATATTTAAGAATATGTCAAAAGTTACAGTTGTAGGTGCAGGAGCAGTAGGTGCTACTTGTGCTAATGTATTGGCAATCCGTGAGGTTGCAAGCGAGGTTGTTTTGATCGACATCAAGGATGGTCTTTCAGAGGGTAAGATGCTTGATATCATGCAGGCGTCAGCAACTATGGATTTCAAGACTAAGTTGGTGGGTGCTTCGAACGATTACTCTAAGACTGCTAATTCAGATGTTGTAGTTATCACTTCGGGAATTCCACGTAAGCCAGGTATGACACGTGAGCAACTTATCGGAACTAACGCAAACATCATGAAGTCGGTTATCGCAAGTGTTGTAGAGTACTCTCCAAACGCAATCGTTGTAGTTGTTGCTAACCCAATGGATACATTGACTTACATGGCTATCAAGACTTCAGGAATTGAGAAGAGCCGTATCATCGGTATGGGTGGTGCATTGGATTCATCTCGTTTCCGCACATATTTGTCACTTGCATCAGGTATGCCACTCTCAGACATCGAGGGTATGGTAATCGGTGGTCACGGTGATACTACTATGATTCCACTTACTGCAAAGGCTTCGATCAAGGGTATTCCTGCATCTCAATTCCTTTCAGAGGAGGAGCTTGCTAAGGTATCGGCTGACACTATGGTTGGTGGTGCTACTCTTACTGGCTTGTTGGGTACATCGGCATGGTATGCTCCAGGAGCTGCATCATCATCGGTTGTTGAGGCTATCTTGGGAGACCAAAAGCGCATGATCCCATGTTCTTGCTTCCTAGAGGGAGAGTATGGTCAATCTGACATCTGTATTGGTGTTCCAGCAATCATCGGTCGCAACGGTATTGAGAAGATCGTAGAGATCGAGCTTAACGAGGCTGAGAAGGCTGCATTCGAGGCTTCGGCTGAGGCTGTTCGTAAGACTAACGATGTTCTTACTGAGATTGGCGCTATCTAAGAATCTGCTTAAGATAGACAACATTTATATGAGAATCCCGATTGGTTAATTAGCCAATCGGGATTCTTTTTATTTATAGCTACACCTCAAAAGTTACATTGTTGTGGGAACACACTACATGAATGTATAAATATTGTCATCACCTAAAAACTCCTCAACACAAAACAGATATCTACACCTCTTATAATAAGCGACATAACATAATTTTACACACAAATAAACCTTTTGGCACATATATTGAACTATATGTGATGCAACAGCGATATTTATTAAACATTAAAATTATGAAGAGGTCAATTTTTACAGCTATTCTTTCACTGGTGATGATGAGTAGCTTTTCACAAACAATTCTCAACATCTCGGCAGCTGCCAATGTTCGTGATGCGATGAATGAGATGAAACAGATTTATGTGGAGCAGAATCCAAGTGTCACAGTGAATATTAATTATGGGGCATCGGGGATGTTGACTCAGCAAATTGTGAATGGAATAGATTGCGACATATTCTTCTCGGCGGATGAAAACTTCGCTATCAAACTTCATGAATTAGGGTTGACAACAGGCGATGTGATGCCATACGCCGAAGGGATGTTACTACTATATAGCAAGTCGATAGATGTATCACAGATTGGATTGGCGGTTCTAAAGCTCGATAAAGTGAAAAAGATAGCAGTAGCAAATCCAAATGCTGCACCATACGGAGCACGAGCTATCGAGGCGATAAAAAACTATGGAGTCTATGATGATATCAGCAGTAAGATAATATATGGTGAAAATATCGCAGCAACAGCTCAATACACATTTTCGGGCAATACGGAGGTTGGTATCATCGCCCTATCGCAAAGCAGATCTCCCGGAGCACAGATGGATGGTCACAACTACTTGATTCCCTCAGACCTATACAGTCCGATAATACAAAGCTGTGTAGTGATAAAACGCAAAGAGACGAAGGGTGAAACCATAAAATTCTTAAATTTCATTTTAGGCGATGAGTGTAAATCTATATGGATCAAATATGGTTATAATAGTAATTTTTAACCCTAGCTTGAGATGAAGAGATTATTCACAACCTGCATTGCTTTAACATTGGCAATTAACATAACACAAGCTGCAGAGTCAACAAAAAAAAGCGATCCATTAACCTTCACAAAAGGTAACACAACTGCCAAAATCGGAGGTTTTGTCACAATGACAATGGGTAGCTACATCGAAGGGGGGATGAGTAGCGGCAAAGATTTCCCAATCAACACCATCGACATGAACCCTTCACAAGCCGATGAGCACCGCCTAGTTATGGATCCAACAAGCACTCGCTTGTCACTCTCAATTACTCAAAAGAGCGACGTGTTGGGCGATGTGCGACTATATGTCGAGACGGATTTTCGTGGTTCTGGAAGTTCGCTGCTTGTTCTTCGTATCGCAACTATTCAACTGAAGGGTTTTACGATAGGTCAAGATTGGAGCTTGATGACAGACACTAAAGCTGTCGCTGCGACTATCGATCTCTCAAACTCTGTGGCACGCACATTTTTCCGCACACAGATGGTGGCATATCGCCATAAATTCAGAGGTGCATTAACCCTCGCTCTCTCAGCCGAGTACCCGACTATCAACACTACGTACTCCAACTCTACCGCACCCGATATTCGTATCCCCGACATGATAGCCTACATCGAGAAGAGCGGCAAGGTGGGGCGCATAAAGGCTACAGCTGTGTGGCGTAATATGGCGTATAGCAGTGCAGAGGATGTGAAGATGTCGACAGGATGGGGTGCTCAACTTTCGGGGTCAGTGAATATGTGCAGCCGTTTTACGATCTATGGACTCGGTATTTACGGGCGCAGCATTGCGAAATATGTAAATGACTTTCAAACTCTTGGCTACGACATAATCGAAGATACAGATGGCTCTATCTACGACTCGACACCAATGTATGGTGCGGCGATAGGTGCAAAATATAAAATCAGTAATAAATTTGCCCTCACGACAAACTTTTCAAAGGCGTACATCGATATTGATGATGATTATTCTAAAATTGCAAGCACCTATAAATATGGACGATACAACTCTACGACACTTTTTTATTACCCTACAAAGAGTATTATTACGGGCATTGAATATTTGAATGGAGCGCGTTCAAACTACGATGGCACATTCGCTAGAGCACAACGTATCAATATGATGGTTCGATATTTATTCTAAAAAAAAGGAGGAGACTCTCTTTCTAAGTAGGGTAAAATAATTATTGGTGTGTTTTTAAGAGTACTATTGGAGATGAGATTTTTTGCTATTGAATTGAAAATAAGTAGGGTAAAATAATTATTGG
>JAWXSU010000079.1:0-8192 GCA_044434245.1 Rikenellaceae bacterium
TTTTATGCGGGTGTGCGCATGCTATTGAAAATGGTAAATTTTAATGATAAATTAACATGTTTTGCGGTGGTATTATCTGAAATTGCAGATTATTATAAAAAAAAAGCTGTTTTTCATAAAAAAATATTGTGTGTTAAAATTATTTTTGTAACTTCGCATTAACGGAGATTTCTGTGCGCCTATGGGTAGGGGGTTGTTGTATGGCTAAGTGAGCATGGAAAAGAGAGAGTTTTTGATAAAAAAAAGAGAATAAAAGAGATAAAAAATAGAGTAAAAAATTAAAAAAAGAGAACCTAGCTTATGGATATACCAACATGATGAAACAAAAAAAACTAAAACTTATAAACGCCTACTAGGTGTTTGAAAAACGAACTTTAAAACTAAAAATAATTAAACCTTAAAATTATGAACAAATTATTACACGGGATATGTTCTTGTTGCATTTGGTGTAGTGTATTGTTTGCGATCTTCTCACATGTAGATTTGTATGCACAAAGTCAAATCAGCGGAAAAGTAGTGGATTCTTCCGGTGAGTCAGTAATTGGAGCAACAGTAGCCTATGATAAGGGTACTAAAGCTACAGCTACCAGTATCGATGGATCGTTCAGTATTGACGCTGGAGTAGGAACAGAGATCGTTGTGACGTATATCGGTTACCAGACTGTATACGCCAAAATGACTCCTAACATGGTCATTAAGCTCAAGGAGGATGAGACCGAGATCGACGAGGTCGTAGTCATCGGTTATGGCTCGATGAAGAGTAAAGAGTTGACAGGATCTATTTCTGTCGTTAACATGGATGACCTTCAAGATGTTGCGGTAACATCTATCGACCAAGCCCTAGAGGGTCGTGTTACCGGTATTCAAGTGGTATCTTCGGATGGTCAGCCAGGATCTGAGGCCTCTATCGTAATCCGTGGAGTTGGATCTATGGATGATGCCAGCCCACTCTTCGTAATCGACGGATTCCCACAAGAGGAGTCTGCTTTTGCTGCTTTGAACCCTGACGATATCGAGTCTATGACAGTGTTGAAGGATGCATCATCTACCGCAATCTACGGTTCTCGTGGTGCGAATGGTGTAATCATCATCACAACAAAGCGTGGTCAAGAGGGAACACCTACGATCACATATAATGGAAACCTATCATTCATCCGCGCAACCAAGAAGATGGATGTTATGGATCCATATACATTCGTTAGATTGCAAGAGGATTTGTGTGACCAGATCAATGAGAAGGCGAACATGGGTCTTACAACGGCTTATAGTTGTTCGACATGGTTGGGTTACTCATACCACTCAAACGGAAGAACTGCCGAAGATTATAAGAGCGCAGAGTTCGTTGATTGGGTAGATATGATTAGCAATGAAAACCCATTGCAACAAACCCACACACTTTCGATCTCGGGAAGAAAGAACAACTCTGGATACTATGTCTCGTTGAACTACGCAGATCAAGAGGGACTTCTTATCAACTCTGGATTTAACCGTTATTCAGGTCGTCTATCTTTGGATCAATTTATCACAGATAACATCAAGTTCGGAATAACCACCAACTTCTCTGTGACATCTACTTTCGGAGATACAGCGACAGGTGGATCAAATGCAGGTAATGCACTTATGAATAGAGTTTATCAATCTCGTCCAACATCATGGGATGAAACTACGCTTAACACTCTTAAAAATGACCTTCTTGACTTGGGAGAATACTCAGATGTGTATGATAACTATTTGAACCCAGCACCAATGAGTACATCGTTGACAAATGACTTGGAGAGAACCAACCCAGTTATCAACTCAACTAACACTGATAAGGTGAGTGATAAATACGCTTTGAGTGCAAATGCTTACGTTGAGATCACATTCTTGAAGAAGGCGTTGACTTTGAAGATCACAGGAGGATATACTAACAATAGAACAGATAACTCAACATTCTACAAAGAGTATAGTTTGTATGGTTACCCCTCAATCACAGACGATGGAGCTAACGGATCTCTGTCACAAAGTTTGTCGGAGAGTTTGCTTAACGAGAACACCCTTACTTACAAGAAGGTATTCAAGGGAAGTCACTCTGTAAATGCTATCCTCGGATTCTCTGCACAAGAGAACATCAGCAGTAGTTATGGATATACAGCAATTAACGTTCCAGATGAGGAGTTAGGTGTTGCATCATTGGAGAATGGTACTATCACGGATTCTTCTTCTAGTGCAGGATATAACTCAATGTTGTCTGCGTTTGCTCGTTTGAACTACTCATACAAATCGAAATATATCTTGACAGCAACAGTACGTCGAGATGGATCATCTAAGTTTGCCGTAGGTAACAAGTGGGGTACTTTCCCATCAGCTGCGTTAGCATGGCGTATCACAGAGGAGCCATTTATGGAGCCAGTGAAGAAGGTACTTAGCGATGCGAAACTTAAGGTATCTTATGGTGCGTCGGGTAACAACCGTGTGAGTGACTTCCAATCATTGTCGCTTATCACAACAACAACAAGTGATAGATATGCTTTCGGAAATGAGTTGTACTCTTATGGATCATACCCATCACAATTTGTTAACAACGATTTGACATGGGAGACTGCTAAAACTCTTAACGTTGGAGCTGAGCTTTCGTTCATCAAGAATAGAATCCGTGTTGAGTTTGACTACTATATCAAGAATACATTTGATTTGTTGAATAGCACATCGCTACCAACAAACTGTGGTTACTCATCGGTTAAGAACAATGCAGGACAGATCAGAAACTCTGGATATGAGATCTCGGTGAACACAACAAATATCAATAAGAATGGTTTCCGTTGGACATCGACATTGAATGTATCATTCAACAAGAATGAGTTGGTAGCTTTGGCGTCAGGTCAAGAGGCGATCCTTTCGGGAGTATCTTACCTCTCTGAGTCATATATCGCACGTGTAGGTGAGCCAGTAGCTCAGTTCTATGGTTACATTTCTGAGGGTCACTATCAATATGAGGACTTTACTGTTATCGCAGCAAAGAACCAAACATATGAAAGTATGGCAACTGGAGAGACTCTATCGGTTCAACGTTACCTTCTTAAGGATAATATCCCATACATTACATCTAAGATCACTACACTTCCTGGATACGCTAAGCATAAGGATATCAATGGTGATGGTGAGGTTGATGAGGATGACCGTACAGTAATTGGTAACCCATATCCAGATCACGTAGGATCATTGTCTAACCGTTTTAGTTACAAGAACTTTGATTTGAACGTTTACTTCACATACTCATATGGAGCAGAGATTTTGAACGGTACAATCATGCAGATGCTTGACGTTGGTGATATCCGTGCATTCGGACTTAACCGCTACGCATTTATGGCAGACTACTGGAGTGCATCTAACACAGATGCTCGTTACCCTTCACTTGTAGCGAATGGTGTTCGTAACATGGGTACTAACTACCTTGAGGATGGTTCTTACCTTCGTTTGAAGACTGTATCTTTGAGCTACACAGTACCAAAGAAGATCGTTGCTAAGCTAGGTTTGAAGAATATACGTATCACTTATACGGCACAAAACCTTTGGACTTTGACTAACTACCAAGGACAAGACCCTGAGGTTAACGTAAGTTACTCAGCATTGACTCCATCATATGATAGTGCAGCGTATCCACGTACCTCTACTAACTCATTTGGTTTGACTATTACACTATAATTTGATAAGGCTTTATGAAAAATATATTTAAATTTTTATTATTATCGATCGTTGCTTGTGGGGTCACATCGTGCGAGGACTTTTTATACCCTGACAATCCAGATAAGCTTTTGGATGAGACCTTCTACCGAACAGATGCTCAAATTGAGTCAGCTTTGACATCAATCTATGCGACATTGCGTAATGGATATTTCGGAGGAACGACCTACACATACTCTATGAATGGAGTATCTGATGAGTTGTTGTACTACAATGTCTCAACAGAGGATAATATCTCGAACTACTCACCGCTGTCGTCAAACTCGACAGTGTCGGGATTCTGGTCAGCAAACTATACAGTGCTTAAGGATATCTCATATTTGTTGGATGGACTTGAGAGAAATAAGGATGTTCTTACTGAGAGTGTATATTTGCACGCTAAGGGTGAGGCTCTATTCTTGAGAGGATACTTCCACTTTATGTTGGCTGCTTGGTTCTGCCACCCAGATACAGGTATTCCGATGTATACTGAGAAGATCACGACATACGACGAAACAAAGATGCCACTATCATCGTTGGATGAGATTTATGCTCAAATCATCGAGGATATGGAGGCAGCAGAGGTGTTGTTGGTAGATCAAACTTGGGCATCTTTGGGTTACTCGGAGTGTGTCACACTTGATGCAGTGCGTGGTGTTTTGGCACGTGTAGCACTTCATGCAGCAGGTTATCCTAACTACGGTAAGTATAAGGGATCTTATCAACCAGAGTTCTTCTACAAGAAGGCTCTAAGTAAGGCGTTGATGGTGACTGAGATGAGTCATGAGTTGCAACCTTTCTATGGTGATGTGTTTATCGATCAAGTGCAAGATGCATATAATTCAGAGAATATCTGGGAGGTAGGTTTCCAATATGCAGGTATCGCAAGTGATGATACAAACACCGGTGGAAACCACGGATACACATGTGGTATTAGCCGTACATACAAAGATCCTATTACATCAGAGGATATCTATGATAGTTTGTTGTGTAGTACAACATATTATCCTAACCCTCTTCTATACACTACTTATGGTCACGGTGATGAGCGTCGTATGTGGAATTTCCCTAACTTTACCTATGAGTACAACAGACTTAATGTAGTGCCAAGAACATTGACTACATCTAACTGTTCTGCGGAGATTTTGGGATCTACAAACTACGATATGGGAACTATTCCATCAGCCTTTATTTGGGGTAATGGAGCAGGTAAATGGCGTCGTGTGTATGAGAGTCGCATCTCTCGTGGTCAGAGTAGTACATCAACGAACTTCCCACTGCTTCGCTACTCGGATGTGTTGTTGATGGTTGCAGAGGCTTATATAGAGTTGGGTGATCCAGCAAGTGCTGCGCCATATATCAATCAGGTTCGTTCAAGATCAATTCCATACACAGCACCGACTAAGATTATCGGTCGTATCATCGTAAATGCGTCGGTTAACCAATATGGTTATGCTCATGATCCTGTGGTGACTGTTACAGACCCAGGAAGTGGTACAGGTTTTGAATACTTTGTAGGACATAATATCATCGCAGATAGTTATCGTGGTACATTCAGCATTGGTATTTCTGAGCCAGGAAGTGGTTATGATGAAGTTCCTACTTTGTCAGTTGAGGCTCCAGTACCAACATGGCAAGCTAACACTTCATACTCGGCGAGAGATTATGTTTCGGTACAAACCGATCCTACATCTACTACATTGAGAATTTATGAGGCTTCACAAGATGGAATCTCCACAAGTGTAGCACCATCACACACTACATCTCTTTATGATGATGATGGAACTAACACAGCAACATCACCAACATTGTCTGAGGCATCAGCAGAGCAAGGTGTTGTTTGGATTCACAGAAATGCTAGTGGAACAACAGTCTCTCCACAGGTAACAGTTGAGGCTTTTGATAGTGATGTTGCGGATGTTTCTTACCATGTAAGCATCAGTGACCAAGAGGCTATGCGTCAGTTCTTGCGTGATGAGCGTTTGCGTGAGTTGTGTTATGAGGCACATAGACGTTTGGATCTAAAGCGTTGGGGTATCACACAAGAGACTATCCAAGGAATGTCTAGTTTGTTGACCGGAGATGTAGCAGGAGTTCCAGCTAGTACAGGTACAAATGAGAATACTATCAGTAGTGCTGCATACTATTGTAATGCGGATTATAAGAACTATCTTCCAATCCCACTAGAGCAGCTTACATTGAATAGAAACTTGATTCAAACACCTGGATATTAATATATAAAAGAGCTATATTATGAAAAAAATAATAAAAATAGGAGTTTTGGCTTTAGTTGCTGCATTTACGTGTAGTTGCGAAGACATTTATGAAGTTGTATATCCGGAGCTTGAAATATCGTTTGCTGATGTTGAAAATGTCGATCTAGATGGTGTGTTGCACGCATATACAGGAGGCATGATCGTCGTAAATATCAGTGGTGATATGGATATTCTTTACCAATATAGTGGAGTTCCAGGATACCAATATTACAACCCTGATGAAATTTGTAATTATGGTGGATACTGTACACTTCAGATAGTAACAGAGATTGAGTCGGATTATACTTCTCGTCAAAAGGAGAACCTTGAGTTGTTGCTCTCTACGGACTTTACAGGAGTAAAGGATTCAATCAATATTAACAATGCTCGTTGGATTAAGATTCCATATGATGATGTGAACTTCTCGGAGGAGAATAGTGTGGAGGTAACCTCTAATCTATTGTCTCTTTGGGATTATATACCAGAAGATTCAGAGTATGTATATGTTGCATATCGTTACGTCAATGATGCTCCAGTAAATGTTGGTGGTACTTATGCAGCAGCATGGAAGATTCACGATTTCGATATTAGACGTACTTATGCAGATGGTCGTAGTCAGTATTATGGATTGTATGACGAGGTTAACTCAGCTAATGATGTGACTGCAATCCCTGTATATGCAGGATTTATCGAAGGAATCGAGTGGGAGATTGAGGGAGCAATGCAGGATACTGTGACAGATAGTTCATACAATAAGTGGGTTATATACACAAGTGGTACATCTGATGGTAATGCGTCACTTGCACCATACGGAAGTTCTTCGAATGGTGGAGATTACATCGCAAATGATGATTACTTGATCTCTCGTAAATTTGATCTTTCGTTGGCACCAGCCGATGATCCATCGGTATCATTGAAGGGTACAACCGAAGATGTTCCATCGTCAACAACATTGTACTATGACCAAGCTGGAACATGGACAATTTCGATTGTTGCTAGAAACTTGACTATCGGTGATGATAAGCAAATTGTTAAGCAGCTTACAGTATGTATAACTGATCCAGACGCTACGGAGTAGAGTTGGATTGTGTAACAAGAATAAGGGTCGATCTCTACGAATGGAGGTTGACCCTTATTATTTAGTTTAGAGGGGCTTATCCAAAACTCAAGTTTAGAGAAAAAAATAAAGAGAAATAATGAAGAATCCTATAAAAGTATTATTTAGTGCCATTTTGGTAGGGTGTTGTACACTCTGCTTTTTCAGTTGTAGTTCAACTTCAGAGGGCGAGAGGTTGATGATCTTCTCTTCGCAGAGTAAGAGTGAAATTGAGGCGAAGATGCAGCGACATAAGTGGGCTGCGGCAACACTTGAAACTGCGCACAAGCAGGTTGATAAATATGTAGATATCCACACAACAGATAGTATGTGGGTGATCTCCCGATTGCAGATGTATTGGAAGAATCACTACACGACTCCCTACATCAATGGAGCTCATTACTCTCGTGCGGAGGGTCAAGCACCAGTTCCGACGGTGAGGTTTACTGGAGGTAGAGATTGGGCGACGGATTATGGCACGCCAAATTTGGAGCAGACTCTGCCCTATATGGAGTATCGAGACGATCAGATTTACCTCCAAAATAATAAGAAGGAGGGTAAGCCATGGGAGTGGGTCGATAACTCCAAGACGGCGCATCAGATCGAAAATATCAATGCTCGCATTGTCGAGAAGGCGATGTACGCAGCCTTTATATATTGGTTGAATGGAGAGGAGAAGTATGCTAAATTTGCATACGACATCTTCATGAAATATGTGGAGGGAATCTATTATCGAGAGGCACCTGTTTCGGAGATAGACCATAGAAGTGCTCACATTGTTGGACTCACATCGTTTGAGGTTATTCACGAGAGGGTTATTAACTACTTGCCGTTGTGTTATGATTTCTTGCATGGATACATCGTTGAGAGGGGTGCAGATAAGGGGATGATTCATGCGGTGTTCCAGAAATTTGCGGATCAGATAATTGTAAATGGTGTAGCGACAAATAACTGGAATGTTTTTCAGGCATGTTTTGTGACATATATAGCATTGACTCTCGGCGATGATGCTGAGTATGAGAATGGTAAGGGTCAACAATATTATGTTGATTTCATACTCAACCGTAGTGTGCCACGTCAGAAGGCACTACGAGAGGTGTGTGACATATACGATCAAAACACAGGAATGTGGAGATCGT
>JAWXSU010000080.1:0-8046 GCA_044434245.1 Rikenellaceae bacterium
CCATACCCCAACCCCACGGCCATACCCACAGATATAGCATATATATTTTTGAGAATTGTTGCATACTCCACACCATATAGATCTGTCGAGTAGCTCACGTTGATATATTTACACTCTAACTTTGCCCCCATCACATGTGCTAGTTCGATGTCGGGACAGACGACCGTCAAGTATGAAAGTCGCTCTATAGCAACCTCTTCGGCATGTGACGGACCTGTGATGATTCCAATTTGTTTGTATGGTAATTCGTAGTGTTGGTTCAAGTACTCGACAACCGTTGTGTAATCATCGGGGACAATACCCTTCACCGCCGAAACCAAGAATTTGTTGTGTAGCGAGACGGTGAGTGGAGCCAAGAAAGTTTTGATATATGCCGAAGGCATTGCGATGATTATTATGTCGTGGCTCGACACAATATCGTTAATATTTGCGGAGGGTTGAAGTTTAGACAGGTCTAGATCAACATCACGAAGATATTTTATATTTCGTTCTTCGGTAAGTACCCCTTCGAGAATCTCTAGGTTGGGAATATACCAACCTACATTGCTCCCCCTCTCTGAGAGTATCTTAACGATTGCCGTAGCCCAGCTACCGTAACCAATTACGGCGCAACTAGACGCAGCTGTTATTTGTAGTTCCATAGAGTTTAAAATCTGCAATTTTATATATTACAAAAGTAACGAAAAAAAATTAAGAAAAAAAGTAGAAAGTTAATCTATTATTTTGTATTTTTGTGCATCGTACCAGAAGTGTTCGTTTTGGAGGAGTAGGAGAGAGGCTGGTGCAAATTATAATTAACTGAAAATTAAGAAGATAATACAATATGGGACTATTCTCACTCACGCAAGAGCTTGCAATCGATCTTGGAACTGCAAACACACTAATTCTTTATAATGGAAAAGTTGTGGTTGATGAACCATCGATAGTAGCTCTCGACGTACATACCGGAAAACTCGTAGCTTTAGGTCAAAAGGCTCGCCAAATGTACGAAAAGACAAATCCAAACATCAAAACTATCCGCCCACTCAAAGATGGCGTGATTGCTGATTTCAACGCCACAGAGCTTATGCTAAAGGGACTTATCCGCAAGGTTAAGATGACAAGTACACTCTTCTCACCATCGCTCAAAATGGTGATCTGTATTCCGTCGGGATCTACGAATGTCGAGATTCGTGCCGTGCGTGACTCTGCGGAACATGCCGGAGGACGTGAGGTGTTTATGATCTTTGAGCCGATGGCTGCGGCTTTGGGTGCAGGACTTGATGTTGAGGCTCCCGAAGGTAATATGGTTATTGATATCGGTGGAGGTACTTCTGAGATCGCATGTATCTCGTTGGGAGGTATCGTCTGCTCGGAATCTATAAATGTCGCAGGTGATGTATTCACGTCTGATATCCAAAGTTATGTGCGCCAACAACATAATATCCGTATCGGAGAGCGCACGGCAGAGGCTATCAAGTGTGCAATAGGTGCTGCACTCACGGAGTTGGAGGATGCACCCGAAGATTTCAAGGTTACAGGTCCAAATATGTTGACAGCACTACCTCAAACCGTAACTCTCAACTATGCAGAGATTGCGTATGCTTTGGAGAAGTCGCTTGTGAAGTTGGATGCAGCACTAATGAAGGTGTTGGAGTCGATGCCACCAGAGTTGTACTCGGATGTTGTTCGCAACGGAATATACTTAGCAGGTGGTGGTGCACTCATCAAGGGTCTTGATCGTCGTTTGCACGAAAAGACTGGTATACCATTCCATATCGCTGAGGATCCACTACGTGCTATTGCTCGTGGTACAGGTGTTGCGCTCAAGAATATTGATCGTTTCTCGTTCTTGATGAGATAATAATAAATTAAAATTAATTAGGTGCATCGTCTATTTGAGTTTCTGCGCAGTGTATATGTCGTTGTGCTCTTTGTGGTATTGGAGTGTGTGGCGATAAATTTCTATGCGCACTCAGATATCTACACCCAAGCAAAAATGCTAAGTTGCTCGAATAGAGTGGTTGGTGGAGCTCAGGGTGTTTGGGGCGGTGTGCGTGAGTATTTTTCGCTACGTAGCCACAATGAGATCCTAACTCAGCGGGTTGCGGAGTTGGAGAGTGAGCTATCCCGGTATCGCCACATGGAGGAGGACTCTATGTTATGGTCTCAAAGTACGGTGGGTGACACTAATGCTGAGACACCATATAAATATATAGTATCTAAAGTTGTATCCAACACCATAAACAAACGTGAAAACTATCTAATCCTCAATAGAGGCGAGAGGGATGGAGTGCGAAAAAATATGGCGGTAACATCAGCAGGAGGAGATATGGTCGGATATATTGCTGCCACATCAAACAACTACGCTGTAGCGGTTTCGATTCTGAACACCAAATTCAAAACAAGTGGAAAGATCGCAGGACAGCAACACATGGGATCAATATTTTGGGGTGGAGAGGATCGTTACTCAGTAAATATGGGTGAGTTATCAAAGTATGCGACAATAACACCGGGTAGCGAAATTATATCTACGGGGTATTCTCAAATATTCCCAGAGGGGATACGTATCGGATATGTAACATTGTCGAACCTCAATGAGGGTCACACGGCATATGATGTTGTTGTGGAGCTGTCGGCAGATATTTCATCCCTAAGTGAGGTGTTGATTGTTGAGAATAGTAACTATGGAGAGGTTGATACGCTAATGCAGATAGTTGAGTAATTGATAAAAGATAATTGAGATGTATAGATTCACTCCATATTCGATCCTGTTTGTTGTAGTATCACTACTTCAAATCCTCTTTTTCAATAACCTCAGTGTGAGTGTATTGCTCTCGCCATTGGTATATATCGTATTTATTTTACTGTTGCCTCTGCAAATAACCCATTTTGGTATTTTGATGGCGGGACTCGGGTTGGGAGTTTTGATGGATCTATCTATGGGGCTTGCGGGAATAAATACTGTATCGACACTTTTTATCGCATTTTTTAGACCATACCTACTAAATCTCACGGTGAGTAAAGAGTCTCTCGTAGGTTCGGGAGTTCCCTCTGATGTGCGCCTTGGAGTGTGGGCTTACACTCGCTACCTTGTGTTTTTTGTGTTGATTCACCACGCAATATTTTTTGGATTGGAGTCGTTGAGTATCGAAAATTTGGGGTATTATGCCGTACGTTTTCTTGTTAGTAGTCTATTCTCGGCACTTTTTGTTTGGCTTATAGCTAGATCTTTTGTTGCATTGGTATTTAGAAAGATATAGAGAGGGATGGTGAAAAGTCGTGGTTATAAAAGGGTGTATGCTCTTCAATTTATCGTAGTATTAATATTTGTAATAATCATCGGTCGAGTATTTTTTTTGCAGATCGTAGAGTCTCGCTATCATGAACTCTCGGCAGGAAATGTACTGCGACATGAGGTGTTATATCCAGCTCGTGGCGAGGTGTTTGATCGTAACGGTGAGTTTCTGGTGCAGAGTCGTGGATGTTATGATATGATGGTTACATATCGAGATTTAGACAAAAATGGGTTCGACACAACGCTAATGTGCAGTGTGCTCAACATCTCAAAGGAGAGACTCATTAGATCGCTACGCAATGCACGAATGCGTCCTCGTGCACCATATATGTTGACTAACTTTGTATCTACCGAAGAGAAACTACTTTTCGATGAGTGCGGATTTCGTGGGTTTCATGCGGTATATCGTACCGCAAGATCATACCCTCGCAGTGTCGGAGGTAATCTTTTGGGGCATGTGGGAGAGGTTAATAGTGCCTTTTTGGAGCGTAATCCTAGCTATGCAATAGGCGATTATGTCGGCACAAATGGTGTGGAGTCAGCATACGAATCTGAGTTGCGAGGAGTGAAGGGTGTGAAGGTGACAATGGTTGATACACATGGAGCATCCAAAGGGTCGTATATGGATGGAGTGTTGGATACGCTACCTACTCAGGGTAACTACTTGGTATCGACGATCGACGCCAAATTGCAACTCCTAGGTGAGGAGCTTATGCGTGGTAAGGTGGGAGCTGCAGTAGCTATTGAACCTAGCACGGGTGAGATATTGATGATGGTGTCATCTCCGACATTTGACCCCGATGAATTGGTGGGACGACAGAGAGGAAACAACTACATGGAGCTGCTCAACGATAAACGCCGCCCACTATTTAACCGTGCGGTGAGTGCTAAATACCCTCCTGGATCTACGTTCAAACTACTTCAGGGATTGGTTGGTCTACAAGAGGGGGTTTTGGTGCCATCGATGACCTATAAATGTAATAATGGTTTCTCGTATGGAAATCGCAAACTAGGGTGTCACCCTCATGAATCCCCCTTGGCGTTGGATTATGCAGTTGCGACATCGTGTAATGCATACTTCTGCTACGTCTATCGCAATATATTGGATAACCCAAAATATGGATCTACACAAAAGGCGTATGATGTATGGCGAGAGTATGTTCTAAGTTTTGGTTTTGGTCGTAAACTGGGATCGGACTTTTTAGGAGAGGGTAGTGGGCATGTTCCTGAATCGAGCTATTTTGACAAGATTTATCGTAAGTCGTGGAATCCTCTTACGGTGATATCACTCTCTATTGGTCAAGGTGAGTTGGGATGTACACCGTTGCAGATGGCAAATTTTGCCGCAACAATCGCAAATCGTGGATATTACTACATCCCCCACATTGTAAAGAGTATCAATGGTGAGGGGGTAAAAGATAGTACATTCCTCGAAAAGCAATATACTATGGTAGACCCCAAATATTTTGATCCTATAATCAATGGTATGTGGAATGGAGTCAACACCAGAGGTTCGTCCGTACGTGCGAGACTCGATGGTTGGGATGTGTGTGGAAAGACCGGAACAGCGGAGAACCCTCATGGTGCAGACCACTCAACATTCTTGAGCTTTGCGCCTAAGGATGATCCAAAGATTGCAATCTCTGTATATGTCGAGAATGGAGGCTTTGGTGCAACAATAGCACTACCTATCGCCTCTCTTATCGAGGAGTACTACCTCACGGGGGAGATCAAGCGAGAGGATCTGCTTAAATATGTCAAAGAGAAAGTTATACGATACCCAAGTTATGACAAATAGAGGAGGAGAAGGTTTTTTTGCGGGGATTGACCCTGTGGCTGCGATACTATATCTAGTGATCGTACTAATTGGGTGTGTATCTATCACCTCAGCATCGTTTGACGAAAATACAACCAATGTTTTCGATTTCTCGCACTTTTATATTAAGCAGCTCATTTGGGTGGGGGTAGCACTTCTTTCGGCTATTGTGGTGTTGCTTATGGATGTTAGTTTTTTTCATAGATATGCCTACATATTATATGGAGTGGGTATATCTCTACTCCTTGCGACCCTAGTTTTTGGACGAGAGGTGAATGGAGCAAAGGCGTGGTTTGAGTTTGGATCTATAAGGTTGCAACCTGTGGAGTTGGCGAAGATATCTACGGGACTTGCGGTGGCGAGGGTGATGAGCGACTACTCGTTCTCGATAAATAAGTTTGGGGATTTTATGAAGGTCGCAATAGTACTTGCTATACCTTTGGGTATTATCATCCTGCAAAATGATACTGGATCTGGAATTGTATTTGGATCGTTTTTGTTTGTATTCTATCGAGAGGGGCTCAATAAATGGTTGTGTATTCCGGTTTTAGTCGTGGCAGCTCTCTTTATATTATCTTTCGTACTCTCTCCTATTTTGCTACTTATAGCCTCTATTTTGGTATGTACGGCAGTCGATGCAGCAATGAGTGGAGGGTGGATATTGCGACTTCGATATTTAGCTGCTCTCTCTCTGCTTTCGCTCGTTATATATCTTGTGGGTGCGGTGGTTTCAGAGGATGGGATCTCGTTTTATAGTGCGGTGCTAAGCTCTTCGATTCTCTCGATGTTCTTTGTTGTGGTGTATGCTCTGCGTCATAAAATTATGAGCACAATATTGGTTGCTGCATTCTTTATCTTCGAGATGATGTTCCTTCCCACGACAAACTATATCTTCAATTCGATACTGCGTGACCACCAACGAAATCGTATCCTCACATTCCTAGGTATGGTGAGTGACCCTCTAGGCACTGGGTACAATGTCAATCAATCGAAGATCGCCATAGGGTCGGGAGGACTATTTGGTAAAGGTTTTTTGCATGGCACACAGATTAAATATGGCTTTGTGCCAGAACGACACACCGACTTTATATTCTGCGGTCTAGCCGAAGAGTGGGGTTTTGTCGGGGCATTTACCCTCCTTGGGTGTATCTGCGCTCTGATATTGAGACTTATGCGCATGGGAGAGAGGCAACCCGAGACCTTTGGTCGTGTCTACTGTTATTGTGTCGCCTCGATTCTGCTATTTCACACTCTAGTTAATGTAGGTATGACAATCGGACTTATGCCCGTGATGGGTATTCCTCTGCCTCTAGTTAGTTATGGAGGATCGTCACTTATGGCATTCACAGTTCTTATCTCTATAGCCATAAGGCTCGACGCAGCATCTAATCGTTCGCTGTCGTTTTAAAATAACGTGAGTCCGAATTTTCGAACTCACGTTAAAATAGATATAAGTTCCTATTCCGAGGTGAACTAAGTAGTGAAAAACAATTATTGCCATATTTTTAATAGCACTCTTGGAGCGATATTTTTCACTATTAAATCTCAATGTAGAACCACTATAAGTAGTGAAAAACAATTATTGCCATATTTTTAATAGCACTCTTGTAGCAATATTTTGCACTACTTAAATCTCAATGTAGAACCACTATATTTTCAATTCAATAGCAAAAAATCTCATCTCCAATAGCACTCTTAAAAATACACCAATAATTATTTTACCCTACTTATTTTCAATTCAATAGCAAAAAATCTCATATCCAATAGCACTTTCAAAAATACACCAATAATTATTTTACACTACTTACAACTTACGATTGTCGACAACACGTTTTGATTTACCCTCGAATCTCTGCAATGTTTTGGGTTCAACGAGTTTGATCTCGGGATTAAGTCCAAGCATGCTATGTAATTTAGATGCAACTTTCTTCTTGATTTGTAACATCTTAGACATATTATCAGACATGTATGCTGGGCGCACCTCAACTTGAACTTCAAAAGAGTCTTGGTTGTTAACACGATCCAGATAGATCATATAGTGAGGCTCCAACTCCTCTATTCCTAGCACCACCTCTTCGATCTGTGACGGGAAGACATTGACACCCTTAATAATTAACATATCATCACTACGTCCCACAATACGTGTCATGCGGACATTCGTGCGACCACACTCGCAAGGCTCTGCAATGAGCGAACATAGATCTTTTGTGCGGTATCTAAGCAGAGGAATACCCTCCTTTGTGATTGTTGTAAACACCAACTCTCCTTGCTCACCATAAGGCAGTTGCTCCAATGTTTCGGGCGATATAATCTCTGGATAGAAGTGATCCTCTGCGATGTGAGATCCGCACTTAAATTGACATTCGTGCGACACTCCAGGTCCCATAATTTCGCTCAAACCATAAAGGTTATATGCATTTACACCAAATCGCTCTTCAATCTCTTGACGCATAGCCTCAGTCCAAGGTTCAGCACCCAACATCATTGTTTTTAGTTGAATATCATCTTTTGGTGAGAGCCCCATCTTTTCGATAGAGTCTGCAAGGTACAACATAAAAGATGGAGTTGCAGCAAGTGCTGTTGCACCAAAATCGCGGAGTAGTTGGATATGTTTTTGAGTGTTTCCCGTAGATGTAGGGATAACCGTGCCTCCTAGAGCCTCAACACCATAGTGTGCGCCTAGACCTCCGGTGAAGAGTCCATATCCATACGCCACAGAGAATATATCTTTGCTGCTTGTGCCATACGCTGTCATACAACGAGCCATAAGCTCCGACCACACCGAAATATCTTTACGAGTATATCCCACAACCGTTGGTAATCCTGTAGTTCCCGACGAGGCGTGGATACGAATAATCTCCGACATTGGAACTCCGAACAATCCATATGGATAGTTATCTCGCAGGTCATTTTTTGTCGTGAACGGGAGCTTTACAATATCCTCTACATTTGA